>CBDTWX010000010.1:0-24434 GCA_965364305.1 uncultured Thermoanaerobaculia bacterium | reverse complement strand
CCGCCACACTGGCAGGCGAAAGCGCTCGTAAACCTCGTTGAAGTCCACGGGCACAGTGTGCCACACACAGGCTCACCTGTTGAGAGTCATAACGACCCGGGAAGTTCCCGATCGAGCTCCTGCTCGAGAAGACGACGGATTCTGGCCTCGAGTCGACGGGCGACATCGATGTAGACCTCCTCGTCCTCTCCAAACGGGTCGACGATCGGCCAGGCATCGAATCTGGCGCCAGTAGCGACCGGTATCAGGTCTGGCGTCTCGCGTCCGAGAAGAGAGACGACAACGTCGACATCGTGCGATGACACGGCGTCGAGGCCTTTCGACCACAGACCATCAGTCGAGTAGCCCAGGTGCTCGAGGGTCGACATCGTGCGCTCCGCGACCCAACCGGCAGGCGCAAGTCCCGCCGATTGTGCCTCGACATGGCCGGAGCCCATCTCGCGGGCAATCGCCTCGGCCATCGGTGACCTGCAGCTGTTGCCGATGCAGACGAAGAGAATCTTCAAAGCCGCCACACCACGATTGTACGGCGACGAGCACCCAGGGTCGCGAAAAGGCAGCCGCCGGCTCAAAGCTGAGATTCTCGGTTTCGAGCTGCGCAGTGGCTTTAGGATAGGATTCGTGAAAGATATGCAACAGATGGGCGTCCGCGTTTCGACCTTATTGACCATCGGCGCGCTACACGTTAGCCTTTTATTTGGAGGAGATCGACAAACGGTGGTTTTGACCGGTTTCAACACGGATATCGAGTTCTCTGGCACGACGTACCACGTGCAGACTGAGGACAAGGGGCGAGGTAACCCTCTGGTGGAATCCCTGGTCTACACCAGTGGTGAAATTCTTTACAGCCGCCGAACTCCCTATCACGATCTCGTCGAGCAAAATGTCGACCGGGAGGCGGTCGCCTCGCTCATGGAGCGGCAGCACCGCTCGATCGTCAATGCTGTCCAGTCCGGAGGAGTCGAGCAACTGACCGGAAAAGCCCAGAATCTCCCGACCGATGACGATACGACCCTGATCGGGTCGCAGGAGAAGGTGGTTCGGGCGGGTGGCGAGGAGCCATCCCTCGACCAGGTGATTCTCGACTACCTCGAGGCACAGAGGGACCGTGCCCATTTGCTTCTCCGCGCGTCCACCGATCTCGAATTTGTGTATGGCAGCGAAACGACCATCAGTGTGACAGCTGTCGACTCGCTCGATCTCGAACCACAACCCAATGTCTATGTCTCGGTGCTCTTCAAGTCCACCGCAGAACCGCGACGCCTGGTGTTGGCGGAGGGCGAGACCGACGACTACGGTTGTTTCACGGCGGAGGCATCGATCCCGGTATTCGCAGGCGGGACATCGGCGGTGGTTATCTCGGGGAATTCCGATCTTGGACAGTCCGAGATGAAACACCTGGTGCGCAAGTAGGTCAACCCCACCCGCTCCCCCCACGTAAGCCCGTTATAACGTTGAACGTTCGAACGATCGAACGTTTGAGCGTTCCGCCCACCCACCCGCGGAGAAAACGCAGATCACGCAGATCACAGTTTAGCCCGGACTATTCACCCGCGTTCGAAGCGAAAGGTTCGAGGTGACGTGCCCGGGGTCGTTTTCGACCCGAGGGGCGCGGAGGCATAGGCAATACGCCAGTGGCGGGCTGCCCTTGACACGAAGCGTCCCAGCGACCATTCCTCATCACCAACCGACTCGGGGATGATCGCGTCGCGCTCACCACAGAACGTTATCTCTGATCTCAGCCTCTGATCTCTGTCTCTGAAGACTGCCGCTGCCTCCTGCCGCTGTCACTGAAACTGCAGAAACCTCGCTGGCTTCAGAATGGGGGTTGCCCGGTGAGGCGTTTTTCCGTATAGTGACCTTTGGCCGTGGGCCGTTAGCTCAATTGGCAGAGCAAGTGACTCTTAATCACTAGGTTGGAGGTTCGATTCCTCCACGGCTCACCACGTACTCCCGCGAAAGTGGCGGAACTGGCAGACGCGCGAGACTTAGGATCTCGTGGGGGTCCCCCCGTGGGGGTTCGAGTCCCCCCTTTCGCACCACCCTACCCTCCGGAGACCCGTTCATGCCCTACACGCTGACACGACGAGCAAATCACACCATCGAAATCTCTGCCCACCTCGAACCTGAGGCGGTGACCCGCGAGCGGGATGGAATTGTCCGCACATTTCGCGGGAAGGCACGGGTGCCTGGATTCAGACCCGGAAAGGCTCCGGCTGCGGCAGTGCGTGCGCGGTATGCCAACGAAATCGACGAGGAGCTCCAGGAGCATCTGACCGGGCTTTTGTGGAGGGAGGTCTTCGATGGCGAGGATGAGATGGACCCGCTCACCGCCCCCGAGATCAGTGATCTCGAATTCGCTTCCGATGGCGGTTTCAGCTTCAAGGCCGAATTCGAGGTGCGGCCAGCGTACGATCTTCCCGAGCTTGGAGCGCTCGATCTCCCAGACGCCTCCCTGGATGTCGCCGATCCGGAAATCGACGATGAGCTTCTCAAGGTCCAGGAGGAGCAGGCGGTGTGGGAGCCGGCCGAAGACCACGATGTGGCTGACGGAATGCTGGTGGAGGTCGATCTCCACGGAGAGGTGGATGGGAGCGAGGACGAGCCGTACGAGGAGGAGGATGCCCGCTTTGTGGTTGGCTCGGACAGCGTGCCGCCGGAGGTCAACGAAGCGCTGCAGGGTGCAAAGGTCGGCGAGGAGCGCACTGCCGCCAAGATCCTTCCGGACGACCTCGAAGATGCCGAAAAAGCGGGTAAGAAAGTCCGCTACACCATCCTGGTCAAGTCGTTGAAGCGTAAAGTGCTGCCGGCAATCGATGATGATTTGGCGACGACCCTCGGCCTCCAAGACCTGGAGGAATTGCGCGGACGTATCAAAGACGTCCTCGGTCAGCAAAAACGCAACGAGAGACGGAGCGCGTTGCGGCGGTTCATACTTGACCATCTGGCGAAAGACATCGATCAAGCGGACTTGCCATCGTCGCTCGTTCAATCGACGGTCCGCGAACAACTCGATCGCTACGCCTACACCTTGGCCATGCAGGGCACAAACGTCGACCCCGAAAAGATCGACTGGCAGGAGATCGCTGCCAAGGCGGAACCCGCAGCGCGCCAGGAGGTCCTGGACACACTGGTGCTCGAGCAGCTTGCCGAGTCGTGGGATGTGGCGATTCCCGAGGCCGAGGTCGATGCCTACATCGCTACCGAAGCCGCCCGCGAGGGGATTCCGCCCGCCGAGCACAAGGCCAACCTCGCGGCCGAGCACAAATTGGATCGGATACGCCATGCTGCGAAGATCGCAGCTACGGTGGACGAGATGATTCGCCGCGCGGGCGGGGAGGTGGAGTGATGTTGGTACCGGTGGTCGTCGAGCAAACCAGCCGCGGTGAACGCGCCTACGATATCTATTCGCGGCTCCTCAAAGACAATGTCATCTTCCTGGGATCGGCGATAGACGACCAGGTGGCGTCGTTAGTGATCGCACAGATGCTCTTTTTGGAGGCCGAAAAACCCGAAAAGGATATCTTCCTCTACATCAACACGCCGGGCGGGGCGATCACTGCGGGCTTGGCGATCTTCGATACGATGCAGTACGTCAAGCCCGATGTCGCGACCATCGCCCTGGGTCAGGCGGCGTCGATGGGGGCGATCTTGTTGGCCGGCGGAGCGAAGAGCAAACGTTTTGCCCTGCCGCACAGCCGCGTACTCTTGCACCAGCCGCTGCTGACGGGACTTCAAGGGCAGGCATCGGATATCGACATCCACGCCAAGGACATCATGCGGCTGCGTGAGCGCCTCAATGAGATTCTCGCCGAGCATACCGGTCAGCAGATTTCCAAGATCAACGACGATACCGAACGGGACTTTATCCTCGAAGCCGAGGCCGCGCTCGAGTATGGTCTCATCGACAAGATTATTGTTTCCAGGGAGTAGCCATTCGCGGGTGAAGATTGGAGGCGCCAATTGATATACAATGGGGTGAGGAGGACCTGAATGTCTCAGCGCGACGGTGACATGCTGCGTTGCAGCTTCTGCGGCAAGAGCCAGCACGAAGTGCGCAAGCTGATCGCTGGGCCGACAGTTTATATCTGTAACGAGTGTGTTGAGGTGTGCCTCGATATCATTGCCGAAGACCGCGTTCACGAGGCCAAATCTCGTGAACAGATCCTTCCCAAACCGCACGAGATCAAGAGTCACCTCGAAGAGTATGTCATCGGACAGGAGGCGGCCAAGAAGAAGTTGTCGGTAGCGGTCTACAATCATTATCGGCGGATCGAGTACCAGTCCGGGCGCGGTCGAAACGACGTCGAACTGGCCAAATCCAACATCCTGCTGATCGGCCCGACGGGGACCGGAAAAACTCTTCTCGCCCAAACCTTGGCGCGACAGCTCCAGGTGCCGTTCACCATCGTCGATGCCACCACGTTGACCGAGGCCGGTTATGTCGGAGAAGATGTCGAAAACATACTTCTCCGCCTCTACCAAGCGGCCGGTGGAGATCGTGAGGCGGCTGAGCGCGGCATCGTCTATGTCGATGAAATCGACAAGGTGGCACGCAAGGCGGAAAACCCTTCGATCACCCGCGACGTTTCCGGTGAGGGCGTACAACAGGCACTGTTGAAGATCCTCGAAGGAACGGTCGCCAACGTACCGCCGCAGGGTGGACGAAAGCATCCCCATCAGGAGTTCCTGCAGATCGACACCACCGACATCCTCTTCATCTGCGGTGGAGCATTCGTCGGTCTCGACGAAGTCATCGCCGATCGCCTCAACCAGAAACGAATGGGCTTTGGTGTCGATCTCGGTGGGAACGAGCCTGGCTCGGCCGAGCTATTGGCCGAAGTCCATCCCGAGGATCTCATCAAGTACGGAATGATTCCGGAGTTCGTGGGTCGGATCCCGGTGGTGGCGAACCTCCACGAGTTGGACCATGAGGCGCTGGTGCGGATTCTCACCGAACCGCGAAATTGCCTCCAGCGTCAATACCAGACGATCCTCTCCTTCGAGGGCGTCGATCTCACGTTCACCCCGGATGCGCTTGACGCGGTGGCCACCGAGGCCATCACCCGAAAGGTCGGCGCCCGGGGTTTGCGGATCATCCTCGAAGATCTGATGCTCGACATCATGTATCAGATCCCATCTCTTCCGGATCTCAAGGAACTGGTCATCACGCGAGAGGTAGTGGAACGGCGAGTGCCTCCGCTGCCTCTGGTTCGAAAGGTCAGCTAGAATCGATTTCGTCGGACGGCCACTCCGGCCGCCGACCGTTGAAAACCCCTCTCAAAGACAAAGAGCCCGCACATGACGACATCACCCCCTACCGTTCAGCTCCCCGCCGTTCCTTTACGGGACATGGTGGTTTTTCCCCACATGATGGCACCATTCGTGGTTGGCCGTCGACCCTCGGTGATCGCGCTCGAACAAGCCCTCGGCCGCCCCGACAAACAGATCTTCCTCGCCACCCAACGCGATCCCAAAATCGACGAACCCGGTGAGGATGACATCTTTCCGCTCGGGGTCATCGCCAGAGTCGTCCAGCATCTCCAGCTCGCCTCGGGAAACATCAAGGTCATGGTGGAGGGATTGAGCCGCGCGCGCCTCATCAAGGTGGAAGACGAAGACGGTTGTTTGATCGCACATGTGGAAAAGCTGCGGGTGCAAACCCCGGCGGATGAAGCCATCACCGGCTACATGACGCAGCTGACGGAGCTCTTCAAGGAGTACGCCAAGCTCTCGCACCACCTGTCAGCCGAAGGGGTGCTGGCATCGTTGCAGACCGAGGATCCGGACCAATTCGCCGACATCCTCGCTGGCCACCTCTCCCAGCCGACCGCCGAAAAGCAGCATCTCCTCGAGATCATCAACCCTGTTGATCGGCTCCAGCGCCTCAACGATCTCCTCGACATGGAGATCGAGAAGCTCAATATCGACCGGCGCATCTCGTCGCGGGTCAAGAAGCAGATGGAAAAGGCGCAGCGGGAATACTACCTCTCGGAGAAGATCAAGGCGATCAACGAGGAGCTCGGAAGGAACGACAACACAGAGGAGCTCGAAGAGCTGAAACAGAAGATCGAAGACTCCGGAATGAGCTCCGAGGCCAAGGAAAAGGCCGAGATCGAGCTTCGCCGCCTCGAAGGAATGCCGCCGGTTTCGGCCGAGGCCGGGGTTTCCCGCAACTATGTGGATTGGCTGCTTGCGGTACCCTGGGCCAAGGCCTCGCGTGAGATTCGAAATATCGCACGTGCTGAGAAAGTCCTCCACGAGGATCATTACGGGTTGGAGAAGATCAAGGATCGAATCCTCGAGTTCCTGGCCGTGCGCCAACTGGTGCGCAAGACCACCGGCACCATACTCTGCTTCGTTGGCCCGCCGGGGACGGGTAAAACCTCGCTGGCGCGGTCGATCGCCCGCGCGACGGGGCGAAAGTTCGTTCGCCTCTCCCTGGGTGGGGTGCGTGACGAGGCCGAGATTCGCGGTCACCGCCGAACCTATATCGGAGCCTTTCCGGGGCAGATTATTCAGATGATGCGGAAGGCCTCGACCGTCAACCCGGTGCTCCTTCTCGACGAGGTCGACAAGATGGCGGCGGATTTTCGCGGTGATCCCGCCGGAGCTCTCCTCGAGGTCCTCGACCCGGAACAGAATCATACTTTTCACGACCACTACCTCGACGTCGAGTACGACCTCTCCAAGGTCTTTTTCATTTGCACAGCCAACGTGACCCACTCGATTCCGCCGGCCCTTCTCGACCGCATGGAGGTGATCCAACTGTCCGGCTACACGCACCAGGAGAAGATGGAGATCGCGCGCCTCTTTTTGGTGCCTCGTCAGCTCGAGAAGCACGGCATGAAGCGCTACAAGGTCGAGTTCGCGAGGGACGCGCTGATGCTCCTCATCGAACGGTACACCCGCGAGGCCGGCGTTCGAAACCTCGAACGCGAGATCGCCTCGGTGTGCCGCAAGCTCGCGCGTCGGGTGCTCAAGGACAAGCTCGCCAAAGGTGCGACGATCGAGGTAACGACGGAAGCGGTCGGCGAATTGCTCGGCAAACCGCGTTACCGTGCGCAGCGTCGGGAGAAAGAGCCTGAAGTCGGCGCCGCTTCCGGTCTCGCGTGGACCCAGGTCGGTGGTGAGCTCCTGCTCACCGAGACCTCTTTGATGCGGGGCAAGGGTCAGCTCACGCTCACCGGCCAACTCGGCGACGTCATGCAGGAGTCAGCGCGCGCTGCGCTCTCCTTTGTGCGGGCGCGAGCCGAGGTTCTCGGCATTGACGCCGAGGTCTTTGAAAAGACCGACGTCCATGTCCACGTCCCCGAGGGAGCGATCCCCAAGGATGGCCCGTCCGCTGGGATCACGATCGCGGCGGCTTTGGTGTCAGCGTTCACCGATACTCCGGTGCGGGTGGATGTGGCAATGACTGGAGAGATTACCCTGCGTGGTCATGTCCTGCCTGTGGGAGGGGTCAAGGAGAAGATCCTCGCGGCCTACCGGGCGGGTATCCACGAGATCGTTATGCCGGACGAAAACGAAAAAGACCTCGAGGACATCCTCGAAGATGTGCGAGAAGAAATGACCTTTCACTTCGTCAAGCACATGGACGAGGTCCTATCCCACGTCCTTGTCGGCTCCGTGGATTCGGATGTCGCCACCACCACCGGCGACGCGGGGGCGAGGCTCGACTCGCCGCCGCTGGCTCATTGAGATATTGGAAATTGCAGAAGTCAGCTTTCGTGGTTCGGCTCTCCGGCCAAAGGACCGGCCGGCGGAGTGGTTCCCTCATGTGGCGGTCGCCGGCCGCTCCAACGTCGGGAAATCCAGCCTCCTCAACTGGCTGTTCAAACGTTCTCTCGCGCGGGTGGCGAAAACGCCGGGAAAGACACGGACTCTGAACTTCTTTTTGATCAATCGCTCGTTCTACCTCGTCGACCTGCCGGGCTTCGGATACGCAAAGGTCGGTCGGCAGCTTCAGGCGGAGTGGGGCCGTGAACTCGGGCATTACATCGTCTCTGAGGACCGGCTCGCCGGCGTCATCGCGTTGGTAGACATTCGTCACGGGTTGACGGCCCGTGATCGGGATTTACAGGACCTTTTGTTGGGGGCTGGCCGTGAGCGCCTCGTGGTACTCACCAAGGCCGACAAGGTGGGGCGCGGGAAAAGGGCACAAATGATGCAACAGGTACAACGACAGCTCGCGCTCCACGTCCCGCCGTTGGCGGTCAGTGTTCGCACCGGCGAGGGGCGGCGGGAGCTTCTTGGAAGCATCGACAGCATGGTGCATCGCTGGAGAGATCAGCAACGGAGTCAAGGACATGCCTAGCAGAAAGAAAAAGCAAGACAAAGATGAAGCCGTGGTGATCCCCCTCGATCTCGAGGAGGAAATTGGGGATTTGGAGTCTCAAACCGAGGATGCGCCGAAGGGGCGCCTCGACCTCAACCAGCTCAAAGAAATGAGCATCGGTCAGTTGAGCACCGCGGCAAAGGGTTTTGGGGTCGAGAACCCCGCCGGCATGCGTCGCCAGGACCTCATTTTCAGCGTTCTTCAACACCAGACCGAAGCCGAGGGTCTGATCTTTGGTGAAGGCGTGCTCGAGGTGCTGCCCGAAGGCTTCGGTTTTCTGCGCGCTCCGGAGTACAACTATCTCCCGGGCCCGGACGACATCTATGTTTCACCGTCTCAGATCCGCCGGTTCAATCTGCACACGGGCGATACGGTGTCCGGCCAGATTCGTCCACCCAAGGAGGGTGAGCGCTACTTCGCCCTGATCAAGGTCGAGGCGATCAACTTCGAACCTCCCGAGGTGGCCATGGAAAAGGTCCACTTCGACAACCTCACGCCGCTGTATCCAGAGGACTGGCTCAAGCTCGAGGTCGAGGACAACATGACGTCTCGAGTCATGGATCTGGTGACCCCTCTCGGAAAGGGCCAGCGCGGTCTTCTCGTGGCGCCGCCACGGACCGGAAAGACCATGATGCTGCAGGCCATCGCCAACTCGATCACCGCCAACGATCCGGAAGTGACGCTGATCGTGCTCCTCATCGACGAGCGCCCCGAGGAGGTCACCGACATGGAACGATCGGTGGCCGGCGAGGTGATCTCTTCGACCTTTGACGAGCCGGCAACCCGTCACGTGCAGGTTGCCGAAATGGTGATTGAAAAGGCGAAACGGCTCGTCGAGCACAGGCGGGACGTTGTCATCCTTTTGGACTCCATCACTCGATTGGCTCGAGCGTACAACACGGTGGTGCCGCCTTCGGGCAAGGTGCTTTCGGGTGGCGTGGACTCGAACGCCCTGCAAAAACCCAAACGATTCTTCGGTGCTGCCCGCAATATTGAGGAAGGGGGCAGCCTGACAATTGTTGGAACCGCCCTCATCGACACCGGTTCGCGAATGGATGACGTCATCTTCGAGGAGTTCAAGGGCACCGGCAACATGGAGGTGCACCTTGACCGAAAGCTCGTGGAGCGGCGTGTCTTCCCCTCTATCGACATCCACCGATCGGGCACACGCAAGGAAGAGTTGCTGATCGACGAGTGGGAGCTGCGGCGTATCTGGGTCCTCCGCAAGGTGCTCTCTTCGTTGTCTTCGGTCGAGGCGATGGAGCTTCTTTTGGAGCGATTGTCCAAGACCGAGAACAACCAGGAGTTTCTGGAGTCGATGTCGCAGGGATAGCAATTTGCTGCCGCAAATTGCGGCTTGGGAACAGAAATCCTCCCCCACCTGCTGACCCTACCGAGAGATCGTGCGGTTGTGAGGTCGTGAATGTTGCCAGTTGATGTCATCCTAGACAAGGCTATCGACGGGAATCGCCTGTCCGGCGACGAGATACAGCACCTTTTCGACTGCGGGGGGCTGCTCGAGCTCGGGCAGGCCGCGGATGCCGTGCGGCGCCAGAAAAATCCCGCCGATGTCGCCACCTACATCATCGACCGGAACATCAACTACACCAACGTCTGTGTCTACCGCTGTCGCTTCTGCGCCTTTTATCGAACGCTGAAAGACGATGAGGCGTACGTCTTGCCCTTCGAGGAGATCGCGGCAAAAGTTGCCGAGACCGTTGCCGCTGGAGGGACCGGGATTCTGCTGCAGGGCGGGGTTCATCCCGAGCTGCGGATCCACTATTACGAGAAGCTGCTTCGAAATCTCAAAAAGACCTTCCCACAGATCCATCTCCACGCCTTTTCCGTGCCCGAAATCTGGTACCTCGCAAAGCTCGAAAAAATCTCGGTCGCCGGGGTCATCGAGAGGCTCGTTTCGGCGGGGCTCGACTCGATTCCGGGGGGTGGTGCAGAGATTCTCGAGGATGAAACCCGGCGCCGTATCTGGTCGCGGGCCAAGGCCTCGACCGATCAGTGGTTGGGAGTTCACCGGACGGCCCACGAGCGCGGCCTCCGAACGACCGCAACGATGATGTTCGGCGTCGGAGAACCCATCCGGGCTCGTGTGAATCACTTTCTCGGAGTGCGAGATGTTCAGGATGCGACCGGTGGATTTACCGCCTTCATTCCGTGGACCTTTCAGGACGGAAGCACCGATTTGGAGGGCGAGGTCGAAACCTCGGGCGGGTGCGACTATCTCCGCACCCTCTCCATTTCTCGGCTTGCCCTGGACAACATCGATCATGTCCAGGGTTCATGGGTCACTCAGGGTGCCAAGGTCGGTCAGGTCTCGCTCCTTTTTGGCGCCGATGACCTGGGCTCGATCATGCTCGAAGAGAATGTCGTGGCGGCCGCCGGCGCGGAGCACCGGATGGGTCAGAACGATATGGAACGGACGATCCGCGGAGCGGGATATACACCGCGGCAACGACGAACCCTGTACGAATCGCTGTGATGTGGTTTGCCGCTATTCCGAGATCTCGAACTGTTCTTCGTGGAAGAGCGGATTCTCACACAGGATAATGGGCAGGCCATGAATCTCTTCGAGTTCTCGCATGAGCTCTCGGAATGGCCCCTGGAGGTAATGGGAAATCGTCGGGTGAACGGTCAATGACACCTGCTGTCCGACGTCACCGGCGGCCACCGCCAGGAGCTCTCGGCGAATCTCCAGACAGACCGTTGTCAGCGCCTTGATTCGTCCGGATCCATGACAGTAGGGGCACTCCCGACTCAGGGTGCGCTCCAGACTCGGGCGAGTACGTTTGCGGGTCAGCTGGACGAGGCCGATATCGCTCATCGGCAGAAGCTGGGTGCGCGCCGGGTCCGAGGCGAGCTCCCGTGCGAGGGTATCGTAGACCTTTTGTCGGTGCTCCGGGATCTCCATGTCGATGAAATCGATGACGATAATTCCCCCAAGATCGCGCAACCGAAGCTGTCGCACGATCTCGACCGTCGCCTCGAGGTTGAGCTCGAATACTGTCTCCTCCAACGAGAGCGTGCCGACAAACTTGCCGGTGTTGACATCGATGGTCACCAACGCCTCGGTTTGATTGATGACGAGGTATCCCCCGGATTTGAGCCAGACCTTTGGCCGCAGGGCCTTTTCCAGGTCTCGATCGATACCGAAGGTGCTCATCAGGTCCGTCGTTTCCCGAAATAGCTTGACCCGCGGGACGAGGCTGGGATCGCTTTGTTCGAGAAAATCGAGAACTTCCTGGAAGCTCTCCTCGTCGTCAATCCAGACTTCCGAGATTGACTGAGTGAAAAGGTCTCGTATTGCGCGCAGAACCGTACTCAGCTCACGGTGAACGAGGCTGGGCGCTCGCGCCTGCTCACTCACGTTCGTGACCCGGTCCCAAAGCTTGAGCAGATAATCGCGGTCGGCTTCGAGTTCGGCGGCCCCCAGACCCTCTCCCGCGGTGCGAACGATCCACCCGCCTGGGGCATCGAATCCCTCGACGATCTCCTTGAGTCGGTCTCTTTCATCGGCCTCTGTGATGCGGCGCGAAACCCCCAGTTGCCGAACGTTCGGCAGGTAGACGAGGAGCCGACCGGGAAGGCTGATATGGGTCGTGAGTCGAGCGCCCTTGGTGCCGATGGGGTCCTTGACCACCTGCACCAGCACCTCTTGCCCCTGTCGGAGTAGATCTGAGATATCCGAATTCCCAAGGTCGGGTTGCAGCGTCTCCCCTTCTTCTGCGAGGAAGATATCGGTGAAATCGTCGAGTATGCCGCCGGCCTCTCGAACGTAGAGGAATGCGTTGCGCTGCAGGCCGATGTTTACGAAGGCGGCCTGCATGCCCGGCAGCACGCGGGTGACACCCCCTTTGTACAAATTGCCAACCACTGATGAGGCACGGTGACGTTCAGCCCGGTAAGAAACCAGGCGGCCGCCCTCCTGGAGGGCGACTCGGGTCTCGAAGGGATTGACAGACAAGCAGAGAACGGTCGCCATCAGACATTTACCAGTCGATGGCGCCACACCGCCTGGACAACGCCGAGGGCCGCGCAGGTCGAAATCAACGACGAACCACCGTAGGAAAAGAGCGGCAGAGTCACTCCGGTTGTCGGCAGCCAGCCGAGGACCATACCGATGTTGACGACGATCTGGAATACGAGCCACGCACCGATCAAACCCGCCAGAACCACACTGTGTCGACTGTCGGCGGTCAACGCGACATTCCAGATCCGTCCTACCAGCAGAGCATACGCAAGCAGGAGGAGGGTGGTACCCAGAAAACCCGTTGCCTCTGCCCACACGGCGAATGCGAAGTCTGTGTGCTGTGCAGGAAGGAATCGAAGCTGTGATTGGCTTCCTCGACCGAGCCCTTGTCCACCGACACCGCCCGACCCGACGGCTATCTTTGACTGCCGCGCCTGGTAGCCGGCTCCGAAAGGGTCATGCTCCGGTTGGAAAACCGTCAGGATGCGCTCCTTGTGGTAGGGCCGGAGAACGTATCTCCAGGTGGCGTTCGCTCCGATCAACGCCAGCACGATCAAGATCAACCACACCCGGTTCGGGAGACCTCCGAGCCACAGCATCGCCACCAGAATCGGCAAATAGGTGAGACCGACGCCGAGATCGGGCTCGAGTGCGATGAGGATGAGCGGAGTGCCGACGATCACGACGGCGATCAGGACTTCGTGTGCCCGAAGGTCCCGCCCGTTGCGTTTGGCGAGCCAGGCCGCGGCCAACAAGATCGTTCCGAGTCTCGCAAATTCACTGGGCTGAATGGTTAGCGAACCGAACGCGATCCATGCGCGGTTGCCGCCGCGAACGACTCCAATTCCGAGGACGACAAGCAGGGCAACCAAACCGGCGCCGTAGAGCCACGGTGCCAGACGTTCGTAAACATCGAGCCGCACCCGTGACAGAAGCCACAACACAGCAAGTCCAGCGACCCCCCACAGGAGCTGCCGCAGCCAGAGATTCGATCCCACGACTCGTGAAACCGAATGAAGTGTTGTCAGCGACGCCCCGAGGATGCTGACAACCCCCAGAATGAGCCATACATCGATCCGATTCTCCACGGCCTGATTCTATCGTGGGTCAGCCTGATTCCGGCTCGACACAGGATGTTCGCCTGTTCCCTCGGTCTGCGGAGGGGGGGTGTTTTGCTCGGTCTGCAACGACCACCCGAGAGCCGCCTTGACAACCTCTGCCGCGACTGGAGCCGCGGCGGCTCCGCCGTCGCCCCCGTGCTCGACGAGCACTGCGACGACCAACTCTGGCTCATCGAGAGGGGCCCAGCCGATGAACCACGCGTGGTGGCGAAGATTCGGCGCCAGGTCCTCCGCATCAACGCCCTCCTGGAGACGCGCTACCTGAGCCGTCCCGGTCTTGCCAGCCATGGGTATCGCGGCTAGTCGGCGAGCCGTGCCCGTCGGACCGTGAACCACGGCCTCGAGGCCTGCGGTCACCTCGGCGAGATGATTGCTGTCGACCACGGGCTCGACCTTTTCGTCGCTCGGCCGGGGAACCAGGTATGGGGTGATCGGCTGCCCGCCGTTGGCCAGTAGAGAGTATGCGCGCGCCATTTGAATCACAGTCGTCAGTAACGGACCCTGGCCGATGGAGACTGAGATGGCCTCGCCTGGATACCAGGGCGTGCCGCGAACCTCACGGCTCCACTGCGGGGTGCCGATCAACCCCTCCGCTTCGAAGACCAGATCGAGCCCCGTTCGCTCGCCGAACCCGAAATGACGGAGCCAGGTGGCGATGCCCTCGATTCCAAGCCGCTGTCCGAGGAGATAGTAGTAAACATCGCAGGACTCGGCGAGAGAGGACTCGAGGTCGACAAAGCCGTGGCCGCCGCGCCGCCAGCAGCGAAAACGGTGGCCGTACAGGACGATCGAGCCGTTGCAGAATACGGATGTCTGCGGGACGATGTATCCTTCGGCGAGACCAGCTAATGCCAGGAAAGGTTTGATGGTGGATCCCGGGGGGTAGAGTCCCTGCAAAGATCGGTTCTGGAGAGGGTGGCGCGGATCATCCTGGAGCGCCTTCCAGTCAGAGCGACTCAGCCTCCCACCGAAGACCTTTGGATCGAAACTCGGAGAGGAATGGAGAGCGCGAACGGCTCCATTTCGTGGATCGATGGCGACGACCGCCCCGGCGCGATCACCGAGGGCCTCCGCAGCCACGCGCTGGAGGCCGATGTCGAGACTCACTCCGAGGTCATTCCCGGGCTTCGGATCAACTTCACGGACCAGCCCCAATTGCCTCCCGGCAGCCGACACCATAATCCACCGCTCACCGCTCTTGCCGGCGATGAACGCCTCCTCCGCGGCCTCGATGCCGGTCGCCCCAACCATCGTATCCAGCTCGATATCGGGATCCGCCTCGACCGAGATCCTCGACACCGGTCGGAGGTGTCCGACAACGTGGGATGTCAGTTCGCCGTGCGGGTAATGTCGCCGGAAACCGCTGACTACGGTGAGCTCAGGATAGTCGCTCTGCCTTGAACGCACTGCGGCGACCTGGTTCCAAGTCAGATTCTCACCAACGACCATCGGCGCCATACGACCGATTGTCCGTTCAGCAAGTCGACCCTGAAACGTCGATATGTCGCTGACACCGATGGAGTCCAGGAACATACCCGTCGTGTCGACCTGTTCGGCCTCGTTGGGGAAGAGCAGCAAATCCCAGCTGGGAATATTCTCCGCAAGCACAAAGCCTCGGCGGTCGTATATCCAGCCCCGCGGTCCCGGTAGAGGCAGACGCCGCAAGCGGTTGTTTTCGGCCAAGCTCCGCCATTCGATACCGCGCACCAGTTGAAGATCGGCGAGGCGCAGATGAAGGAGCCCAAACATGGCGAAACCGATCACGAACAAAGCTGCCGTTCGGCGACGCAGAGGGCGGGTGTCCTCGCGCAGCTCCAAGGCGGTCACCGCAGCTTCCTGACCCGATACGCCCGCCAGCGCGTCGGGATGTCGAGTGCCAAGACGGTGCTGACCAGACCGCACCAAAGACTCGAGAGAACTGTGGTGCGCACGAGGTGGGGCACCGTCAAAGAGATGCCGAGGCCGAGGGGCAGGAGGGTCACCTCGTGGACCAGTGTGATGACCAAAGCGCCCACCGCACCAAAACCCATCCACGCGGTGGTCGATCGGTCGGCAACAAATGACGCCAGGGCGTGGAGGGAGAGGGCTGCAGCGCTCCACGCGATGCCAGACGGGCCGACGACTGGTTCCAACAACAGGTCCCAACCGAGGCCAAGCAAGAGAGCCTCGTACGGCCAACGCCATTCGCGACTGCGGAGGGCAGCGGCGACGATCAAAGCGGTTGGCAGAAGGATTTCGGAGGGCCACATCGGAAGGCCTGGAGTCCCGAGAGCACGCTGGACGATCAGCGTCAACGCGGCGAGGGCAATCATCTTTACCCGCACTACAGATCGTCCTCTCTCGCAGTCCACGCAGGTAGCAGCAGAACCACCCGCGCGGTGCGGAGATCGGCGCTCGAGATGGCGCGCACCTCGAGAAACGGATCATCACTCTCCCGGATCCGAACGATGCGAACGGTGGGTATCCCTGGAGGAAAGATGCCGTCACCTCCGCTCGTTGACAGCACGGTGCCACGTTCGAGATTCGCTTGCCGGGGCACGTAGGCGATGGTGAGTTGACCGTCCCCCGCTCCGAGAGCCAGTCCCTGGACTCCACCGTCGTCGGTCTGAACCGCAACGGCCGCCGCTGCATGGGTGAGAAGCTGCAGCCAGTGTCGACGACCTTCGCTGCG
This sequence comes from uncultured Thermoanaerobaculia bacterium, assembly GCA_965364305.1. Lineage (GTDB taxonomy): Bacteria > Acidobacteriota > Thermoanaerobaculia > Thermoanaerobaculales > Sulfomarinibacteraceae > Sulfomarinibacter. Next base: position 8,322 of record CBDTWX010000010.1, on the reverse strand, counting down.
AATGACCCGTCCAATCAAACCGTGAGCGCCGATCACCGGAGCATCGCGGGGAATGGAAAGCTTTGCAGCGGTCCGCACCTCCATCGTTCCCGCACCAAGGTTGCGGTAAGCGCATCGGGCAACGATCGATCCAGCCCGAAACTCGGCACCGGTCGTCGCCAGATCACTCGTCTCGCGTTGCGCGGCCAGGTCCTGCTGCAAGAGAAGTTGACGAGCCCGAAGCTCCTCCAGCTGAAGCCGCATCCGTTGGTTGTCCGCGATCACATCGTGGAGGTCGGACGCACCGACACCAATATCGCGGGCGAGATCAACGACCCCTTCGACACCTGTGACAATTGGGGCGGTGAGAGCCCGCATCCACACGAAAAGGACCGGAGCGCCCGCCGAAGAACGCACCTGCCATGCCGCAAGGAGCTCGAGCACGGTCCAAAGGAAAAGTGTGCGAACGACGAGAATTCGAGAGTGCCTCACCGTCCTACCTGCGCGGTGGAATCCAACGCCCACCTCGAGAGGAAGCATTCGCCTTGCCGAGAACCGTCATCACGCCATCATAACCTGGTGGCTGCCGTCCGAGGGCACGCCTCAATTATCCGGATCAGGCAATGGCGATTTTACGGAGCAGATCGATATTGGTCAGCATCATCCCGGTTCCTCGAACGACCGCCGAGCCTGGTTCCTCGCAGTGTGCAACTGGAAGACCGGTCTCCTCACGCAGCCGTTTGTCCAGATTCTTGAGCAAAGAGCCACCGCCGGCGAGGATGATTCCTTTGTCGATGATATCGGCCGATAGCTCGGGCGGGGTCTGTTCGAGAGCATTCCGGACGGCATCGACGATGGTCGACACGATCTCCGTCAGAGCTTCGCGGATCTCGTCATCAGTGATGCTGAGGTTTTTGGGAACTCCTTCGACCAGGTCCCGCCCCTTGACCTCGACGCTGAGAGGTTCATCCAGCGGGTAGGCAGACCCGATTTCAATTTTGATCTGCTCGGCTGTCCGTTCGCCAAGGAGCAAGTTGTACTTCTTTTTCAGATAGTGGATGATCGCCTCGTCCATTTCATTCCCAGCGACACGCACCGAGCGTGAGTAAACGACGCCGGCCAGCGAAATCACCGCCACGTCGGAGGTGCCTCCACCGATGTCGACAATCATGTTGCCCGACGGCTCGGTGATCGGCAGACCGGCTCCGATGGCCGCCGCCGTCGCCTGTTCGATCAAATAGACCTCGCTGGCACCGGCTTTGAGGGCGGTGTCCTTGACCGCTCGTTTTTCAACCTGTGTGATCTCAGAGGGGACCGAGATGATAATCCGGGGACGGACCAGAAACGATCGCCCGTGCGCCTTACGGATGAAATGCTCGAGCATTTTCTCGGTCACCTCGAAGTCGGCGATCACGCCGTCCTTCATCGGCCGAATCGCCTGAATGTTGCTCGGGGTCTTCCCGAGCATCTCCTTTGCCTTGGCTCCTACAGCCTCGACCCGGTTGGTGATCCGGTTGACGGCCACGATAGAGGGTTCGACAACGGCGATACCTCGTCCTCGTACGTAAACCAGGGTGTTGGCGGTTCCGAGGTCGATGGCAAGATCAGAGGAAAACAGCCCAAGAAGGCTGGAAAGATGCATCAAAAATCCTCCACGAACACACGTTCGCGACGTTCTGTTGGGTTGCCCGAGGGATCGACGGCGACGATGATGAGGTCGTTCCAGCCCTCTTGGTAGATCTCCACCGTTTTTCGGAATCCGCCATCGGCGTCGAGTTCTACCCTCTCTCCGTTGATTGTGAGGGTGGCGCTGGCCTCCGTCGTTCCTTCGATGATGAACATCCGGCCGAGTTGCTGCGGTGAGTTCACCACCAGCTCGGGTGGGGTGTTGTCTTCGAGCAGGGTGGCGGATGCCGGCGAGAACACCCGGAAACGTCGTGCCGCACTCCACTCCGATTGGGCGGTGTCGGCGCCAAGGGCGGAGAGCCGCCAAAAATAGGTGCCTGGTGTGAGGAGTCTCAGACGGGCCCGGTCCTTGGCCAAAAGTGGGGCGTCGACGTCGAGTTGCGATGGATCGAAGCTTTTCGAGCGGCTCACCTGAAGATGGACGGTGCCATGCATCGGTCGCCCACGCCATACGAGTTCGATCACCGGCTGTTGTCCGATATCGAAACCGGCGTTGTTTTGAGGTTCGACGAGGAACGGCGCCAGGGGAATTTCGCGCTTATCAGAGATCGTGCCACGAGCCGTTGCCGCGATCGATTCTCGTTCGCCCAGGACCACTTCGTCACCGCGGGTGTTTCGAACGCGGGCGGACCCCTGGAACGCTGCGATCGTGGTTTCCTTGTCGTCGCCCGCCACATCTACCGCCACCCGGCTATCACGTTTGATTTCGGTCTCGACGGTGTCCGTGGTCACCGTGGAGGAGGCCGCCGAGGTGTAGACGTTGATTCGGCCGACAACCATCTTGACTGTGCCCGGAGACTCTTCTGACATCTGATGATGGATCTCGAGCAGGGAATTTGGAGCGATCCGATACAGGCTGCCGTCCGCAAAAAGGATCTCGGCGTTGCCGTCTCGACCGGTGCGAACGAAGTCCCCGTTGAAGACCGGCAGCCGCTGGTGGGCGTTCTCCCACTGCGTTTGTCCGGCCCGTTGCAGCTGGACCCTTCCTTCAAGGCTGAAGAACTGCCCCACCCCAACCAGCTCCTGGTTGCCCGCGCCAGCGAGCGCCTCGAATCTCCGGCGCGCGCTGTCCGCCAGCGACTCTGCGTCACCCCACCGGCCCTCTGCATAGGCCGAAAGAGCCATGTTGAGCTGATCGGAAGCTCCCTCGACCTCCCCTCTCCACTGTGGCGGCAGAGGCTGTTTCTCCGCGTGGTCGCGCGCCGCTGTGGCCCGCTCGATGGCGCGGCTGGCGCGCGCTTCCGGGGACAGGTTGAGGCTCTTGTAGGCAAAAAATACCAGGGCCGCGGCGATCAGCCCGACGACGGCGACGACTGCCACCTTTCGGATCGGCTGCACGCGAATGATGACCCAATCGAGCTCCAAGCCTCTTGCCACGGCCGCAAAACCTCCAAAAAACACCGTAACATGCGCCATTTCAAGCGGCAAGCGCCGCAGATGGGACCCGCCCAATGTCCCGCTTCGGCCGGGGGCAAGAGATCAGAAAATGGTGTTTGCCCGAATCTCGGGATTCGACGAGATGGTCGACAACGAGGTCTTGCAGCTGATCGCCGGCGTGGTGTCGTACCCGTTTGCTTGCGCAAATGTGTATGCTCCGCTACACTTCGCTGTCCCGATTTCGGGTGGAGGAATCCCATGGCTCTCAAATGGTTACGTGACAACCTGCGTCACCTCAAGTTCATTCTGTGGGGTGTGGTGGTTGTGTTCGTGCTGCTTGTGTTCGTGGATTGGGGTGCGGGACGCGCGGGCGGTCCTGGTGGTGTCGGAGCGGCGGTTCGTGTTGGTGATCGAACGATCTCCGAGACGGAATTCCTCAGCGAAATGCGACGCCTTGATCAGCGCTTTTCTCAGATCTACGGTGAACAGTGGAACAACCTCCGTTCGCAGATCGATCTTGCGGGTCAGACCGCGAGCTACTTCATCGATCGCCACCTTCAGATCGCGGAGGCCCAGGACGTGGGCATCACGGTGACTAGCGACGAGCTCCAGGAGGCTATTCTCGAGAACCCCTCATTCTTGCGCGAAGACGGCCAGTTCGTCGGGGCCGACACATACAAGCGAATCATCCGCGCCTATTTCCAGATGACACCCGAGGAATTCGAGGGGCGTCTCAAAGAAGACCTCATGATCGGCAAACTCAACGCACTCGCCGAGCGCAGTGTGTGGATCGACGATGAGGAGGTGGAACGCGAGTTCCGGCGTCAACGGGAAGTGTCCGATCTCGACGTCATCCAGCTCCGATACGAACCGTACCTCGCCGACGTCGCGATTTCGGAGGAAGATGCGCGGGCCGCGTTCGAGCGCACCGCCGAAGATTATCGCCGAGAAGAGCAGCGTGTGATCCGCTACTTGGTGGTTGAGACCTCTCGATTGCGGCGCATCCTGCCTGTGAACGATGCCGAGCTCATGACGTATTACGAGGAGCACAAAGACGAGTTTCTCGAGGGCGAGCAGGCAAACGCCCGCCACATTCTTATCCGGGTGGCTCCCGACGCGACCGCGGAGGAGAAAGCGGAGGCCAAGGTCCGTGCCGATGGGGTTGCGACGATCGCCAACTCGGGCGCCGACTTTGCCGAACTCGCCGCCCTCCATTCTGAGGATCCGGGATCCAAGGACAACGGCGGAGACCTCGGGTGGTTCGAACGCGGTCGCATGGTGAAAGAGTTTGAAGACGCGGTCTTCTCGGCCAAGCCAGGGGAAATCATCGGCCCGATTGAAAGCCAGTTCGGATACCACATCATCAGGGTCGAGGCCTTTCGACCTGAGCACCAGCAACCGTTTGAAGAGGTCGAGGAGCAGGTTCGCTCGAGACTTCTCGAGGGCCGAGCGTCGACCGAAGCCGAGGCGCGAGCAATCGCCCTTGCGAGACGCCTTCAGGCCGAGCTGCCTGAGGAGGACAGCGACTGGCAGGCGATCGCCGATGAGGACGACGCCGTCGTGCTCAACCAGAGTCTTCCCTTTGATGCGGGCCAGCCGATTCCAGGTGTAGCTGACGGCACGACTCTCGCCGACGAGGCATTTTCCGCCGACATCGGCGAAATCCGCGGCCCGCTCGCGGTACCCCGAGGCTGGATCGTGTGGCAGCTTGATGATATTCGGCCCGAAGGCATTCCCCCATTCGAGGACGTTCGAGCGGCGGTCGAGCAGACTTTGCGCCGTGAACGGGCGCTCGAGTTGACGTTGGCCGAAGGACGAAAGCTCGCCGAACGGTGGCGACAGGGAGAGGATGAGGCGGCTCTGGCGAGCGATTTCGACTCCGTCGTGACCCAGGCCGAGGATCATCGACGGGGCGCTGCGGTCGGCACTTTCGGCGTTATCCCGTCTCTCGACGATCTGGTCTTCCAGGCCCAGGCAGGGGAAGTTCTCGATCCCCTCGACGCCGGAGGTCGGGGTGTGTTTGTGGTCAAGGTGCGAGATCTCGAGCTGGTCGACCCCGTGGAGCTTGAGAACTCGCGCGATGACCTGCGTGCACGGCTGATGGCGGAACGGGCGGGGCAGCTGATGCGCTCGGTCCTCAACGAGCGGCGCCGCGAGACCGTGGTGACCGTGGACAACGAGCTCCTGCAGCGCTTCTCGCCCTCCAGTTCATGATCGGTCGCCTCGAGGGGCGGCTGCACCGGGTGGACCCCGGGATGGTCCTCATCGATGTGGCGGGTGTTGGCTATCTGGTTTCGACCACACTCCGCGCGTTTGAAGATCTCGCAGGCGGCGAGCGTGCCGCCCTATGGATTCACACCCAGGTGCGCGACGATGCAATCGTGCTCTTCGGTTTTCCGGAACGGCAGGAGCTGGAAGCCTTCGAAAAGCTCATCGGTGTAGCCGGGGTCGGCCCACGCACCGCTCTCGGCGTGCTGTCGGCCCTGACACCATCGGAGCTCGCCCATACCGTCGAGGTCGGTGATCTCGCTCGCCTCCAACGGAGCCCCGGCGTGGGTCGCAAGACGGCGGAACGCATCCTGCTCGAGCTCAAGGACCGCCTCGCCGTGACCGCCCAGAGTCCCGATGATCGGCGAGCCGACGCCGTCTCGGCGCTCGTCAATCTAGGTTACAACCAACGCACCGCCCGACAGACCATCGACGCGGTGTGGCCGGAGACGGGCGACAAGGATCTCGGTCATGTGCTGCGGTTGGCGCTGAAACAGCTGACCCGCTGACGCACCCGCGAACTCGCCCCAAGCACAACGTTCTCACGTTCAACGTTCAAACGTTCCGTCCATCCATCCGACCGTGACGTGGAGCTTGAGACCTGGGGCTTGAGGTCAGAGGCCTGAGGAACCCGGCTGGTCGCTCAATATCTCGGGCGCAGCGACTGAGGGCGGCGGCAGCGGCAGGGGCAGCAACGGGAAACAGCGTGGGGCTGGATCCGATGCTGATACCGACCTTCCCTGCCGCCGGTGCCCCAGAACCCGGCCAAGGGAGAGGGTGGGACCCGCGACCTGTAGCCTGACACCGGTGGAGTGGGCGGGCAGCCATCTGCGCCAATCTGCGTGATCTGCGGTTTCTCCTTTGGGTGGTCGGTAGCGCTCAAGCCCCAAGCCTTGGCTGGGTGGTTGGGCGCGCGGAGGCGATAGGGTAGAGTCACATCATGACCGATGAAATCCTCACGACCGATGCACAACCCGAGGAACGGCCCTATGAGGAGACCCTCCGCCCGAGCCATCTCGAGGAGTTTGTCGGTCAGAGACGGCTCACCTCAAATCTCGGGGTCTTCATCAACGCCGCCCTGGATCGCCACGAAGCTCTCGATCACGCACTCTTCTTCGGCCCTCCGGGCCTCGGGAAAACCACGCTGGCGCACATCGTCGCCAACGAAATGGGGGCTCAGATTCACCTCACATCGGGGCCCGTCCTCGAACGAGCCGGTGATCTGGCGGCCATGCTCACGAATCTCCAAGAGGGCGACGTGCTCTTTATCGACGAGATCCACCGACTACCCGCCGCGGTCGAAGAGATTCTCTATCCGGCAATGGAGGATTTCGAGCTTGACCTGGTGATCGGCCAGGGCCCGGCCGCTCGCAGCGTCCGTTTGACGCTCCCTCGATTCACCTTGGTCGGCGCGACAACCCGAACCGGTCTTCTCACCGCACCGTTACGCGACCGCTTTGGAATCGTCCACCGGCTGGAGTTTTACCCCGGCGACGATCTCGCCGATATTGTTGCGCGGTCGGCCGGAATACTCGACATTGCCCTCGCCCCAGATGCTGCGCAGGAACTGGCGAAACGCTCGCGCGGCACACCGCGAATCGCCAACCGGTTGTTGCGGAGGGTTCGTGACTTCGCCCACCATCTGGGTTCGGCGCAGGTGACCCTCGAAGCGGCCCGTTTTGGCCTCCAGCAGATGGAAGTCGACGCCTTCGGTCTCGACCACCTCGACAGGCAGCTCCTGTCGACGATCATCGATGTCTACGGTGGCGGCCCGGTCGGACTCAAGGCTCTCGCGGCGTCGATCGGTGAAGACCGCGGGACTCTCGAGGACATTCATGAGCCCTATCTCCTTCAGATCGGGTTGCTCCAACGGACACCCCGCGGTCGTGCGGCCACCGCGGCAGCCTACCGGCACCTCGGTCTCGAACCAGCCGGTTCCCCGGGAAAACTCTTCTCCAAACGGGAGACCGATTGACACGCGTCCCAGTCATCATGAACCCCGCCGCCGGAGGCGGCCGGCTGTTGCGTGCTCGGGTCGCGCTTTCAAGAGCAGCAGCAAGATCAGGTGTAGATCTCGAGATGTGGGCGACCGGCGGGCCAGGCCACGCGACCGAGCTTGCCGCCCGAGCGGCGGCCGAGGATCGGCCTTTGGTCTTTGCCTTCGGCGGGGACGGCACTTACAACGAGGTCGCGCGAGGGCTCCTGGGATCCACCACGGTCATGGGCGTGCTGCCGGGGGGAACCACCTCGGTCCTAGCATACGAGCTGGCTATTCCGCGCCCGGCCTCGCTGGCGGTCACGGCCTTGCTCAACGGGGAAGACCGGGCGATGCGGGTCGGGCGCAGCGACCGCGGAGACATCGTCTTGCTGATGCTGTCGGCCGGACCGGACTCGCATGTGCTGGAGAGGCTTCGACCCTCGTTCAAAAGGCTCGGAGGACGCATAGGGGTCGCTCTGCAGGCGGTGATAGAGACGATGGGCGCGACATCCTTGCCAAAGATGCGGGTAGCGACCGACACATCCACCCTGGATGCCGGCTGGGTCATCGTCGGGAACGCTCGATGTTACGGTGGGCGCCACTGCGCGACGCCCGGTGCCGACCCGTTTCGGGGAGATCTGGAGGTCGTCGTGCAGCGGAGCACTGGACGTCGAGCGGCGGCGGCCTTTCTCTTCGGCATCCCCCGCGGCAGGCATGTCCACCGCAGAGATGTGGTGCGCGAGACCGTCTCCCGGGTCACGATCGAACCCGCACGACCGGATTCCGCAATCTCCTACCAGGTGGACGGCGACGTGGTCGGCGTGCTTCCGGTGGAGATCGGGATCGAACCGCAGCCTTTGTGGGTGCGCGTGCCTGTTGAGCGATGAGTCATCCTAACCCGGACTATTCACCAATCTTCGGCTGCGAGGCCCGATGCACCGCACCCAGCGCCGTTTTCTCGCCTCGGGGTGCTCGACGCCCTGTCACGTACGCCTCCGCGCCCCTCGGGTCGAAAACGACCCTGGGCACGTCAC
>CBDTWX010000009.1:0-25468 GCA_965364305.1 uncultured Thermoanaerobaculia bacterium | reverse complement strand
CTCCTTGCTCGATTTGGCGCCGATCGGGTTCTCGCGACCCCGATCAGCGAGGGTGCATTCTTCGGCGCGGCCCTAGGCGCGGCGATGGCCGGTCTGCGACCGGTGGTCGAGCTCTACATGGTGGATTTCATCGCGGTCGCCCTCGATGCCGTTCTCAACCACATGGCCAAGCTGGAGACCTTTAGCGGTGGATCGTGGAAGGCGCCCCTTGTGATTCGAGCACCTTCGGGTGCCGGCTACGGCGACGGTGGCCAGCACGGCCAGGCCCTGTGGGGGAGCCTCGCCTCGATTCCCGGTCTCAGCGTGGTCGTCGCTTCGACACCCGCCGACGCCTACGGACTGATGACCACCGCTCTCGTTCACGACGGTCCGGTGGTTTTCATGGAACCCAAGCTCTTGTCCGAAGAGTGGCTCGAGTTTCTCGGCCGGGGCGGCAGGAAAACGGTCAGCTTTGACGTCCCCGCCGATGGTCGTCGTGGCGCGGTTCCGAAACCACCCCATGCAACGCCATTTGGCAGCGCTGCCGTGCGCCGGCAGGGTTCGGACCTCACCATTGTGTCGCTGGCGGTCGGTGTCCACCGGGCGCTCGAGGCGGCGATCCGGTTGGCGGATCGGGGGATCGACTGCGAGGTGATCGATCTTCGTTCGTTACGACCGCTGGATGTGGTTTCGGTGGTCTCCTCGGTCGAGAAGACCGGCCGGCTCCTGGTGGTCGACGAAGATTATCGGGACTTCGGTCTTTCGGGTGAAATGGCTGCAGTCAGCCTCGAGGCGGGTCTCACCCCGCGCTTCGGCCGGGTCTGCGTCGAGGACACTTTGCCCTACGCCCGGCACCTCGAAAAAGAGGCCCTACCCAATGTTGGCCGCATTGTCGCCGCCGCAACCGCGTTGGTCGGCGACGGCTCCTCATCCTGAAACAATCCAGTCTCTTGAGGCCTTCGGCTGCGATGGCGCGCCGTCATCCGTGAGTGGTCGGACGATCGGACCCCAGACACCCGTCGATTCCGCCTTCACGCTCCGGGCTTCGCCGTGACGGGCTCGACCTCGGCCGCTTCGCCGCCCGCGGTGGCTGGCGGGAAGAGTTCACCGAAGTCAGCGTGGCGGGAAGCGGGGCTGGAACCGTCTCACGTCGCTCGAGGACGGATGCAATAGTCTTGGGTGGCCTGCGGGTTACATCCTCGGGGGCCGTTGTCCCCATGGGAGGCTCGAGATGCGAACGCACCACCAGATGAGACCGCGCAGCGCCGCGGCTTCGGGCGTCGGACTGCTGCGAAACGCGATCGTCGCCGTTTTGATGTTGCCGGGCGTCGTCGCCTGCAACAGCGATCAGATTGATACTTCGGGCGGTGCGGCTGGTTCATCGCCGGCCGTCGAGGCGCTGCCTGCCCGGACGGGCAGCCTGCCTTTGGAGGAAGTGCTGAGTGGGGTGGTGCGAGCGCGCAACCAGGTGGCCATCCGGCCCGAGATCAACGCCACCGTGGTCGAGGTGCTGGCTCGCAATGGCGATGCCGTGACGGTCGGCCAGCCGCTGGTCCGCCTCGACGACGAGGCACTCACCGAGCAGCTCAACCGCGCCGAGGCCGAGCTTCGCATCGCCGAGGCAACGGCCGTCGAAGCGCACGCCAGGGTGGAGGAGGTTCGCGCGCGGTTCGTGCGGACTCGCGCGCTCGCCGCCGAAGGTCTCACCAGTCAGCTGGATCTCGAAACTTTGAAGGCACAGCTCGACGCGATCCGGGCCGGAGCCGGGCAGGCCGAGGCGCGCGTCGAAGAGGCGCGGGCGACGGTTCAGGAGCGCCGCTCGATGCTCGCCAAGGCGACGGTTCGGGCGCCGGTGGCCGGGTTGATCGGGCGACGCGATGTCGAGGTCGGTATGGTCGTCAGCCCGGCGACGGTTCTCTTTTTGCTCGGCGACCTCGACGATCTCGTCGTCGAGGTGCCGCTGACCCAGGAGATGCTGCGCCAGGTCAACACGGGTTCGCCGGTGGAGATCGAAGTGCGCGGCGGTGGAGAAGTCCCACTCGAGAGCGAGATTTCGCGCATTTCGCCGTTCCTCCAAGTGGAGAGCTTTTCCACCACGGCGGAAATCGACGTTCCCGGCACCGGATCCGGCCTCAGGCCTGGCATGTTTGTCACCGTGCGAGTGCTCTACGGTGTCAGCGAGCGCGCGACCCTGATACCGGCGAGCGCCCTCTGGGAGGATCCGTTGACCGGAAACTGGACGGTGTTCGTGGTCGAAAACAGCACCGGCCTCAGTGAACCGGCAGTGCCCGGTGGCGAAGAAATTCCGGAGATTCCGAGGACCGTAAACCAGCGTGTCGTCAGGCGGCTTGCCGAGGGACGAGGACGAATCGCTGTAGATGGCGTCACCGAGGGAGAATGGGTCGTGATCCTGGGACAACACCTCCTCCAAGAGAGTCTCGAGGCGCTCGGTGGCCAAGCCCCGTCGGCCCGGGTACGTGCAATCTCATGGGCCCAGGTTCTCGAGCTGGAGAGCCTGCAGAGGGAGGACCTTCTCGAGCGATTCCTGGCCAAGCAGCAACGGGTGGCGCGAGCCTTTGGCGCCGAGCTGCCGAGGAGCACCGCCGCGGTCGACGAGGCGTTGCGCGCCGGTTCCGAAATTGTCGCCGGGCCGACGCCTGTCGGCTCGGAACGGGAGCGCTGACGTGGCCGGTCTTTCCTCCCTCGCGATCCGAAGGCCGGTGGCCACGACGATGGTCTATCTGATGCTTCTGGTGGTCGGAGTGGTGGCGTTGCGCATCCTGCCGGTGGACTTGCTGCCCAAGGTGGAATTCACCGAGCTCACGGTGCGGGTGAGCTACCCCAATGTCGGACCCGAAGAAATCGAGCAGATCATCACCGACCCCATCGAGAATGCGGTCTCGGGCCTACCCAACCTGGAGCGTATCACCTCGCAGTCGGAGGAAGGATCGAGCCGGGTTCGCCTGCGTTTCGGCCGCGCGACCGACATTGACGAGGCGGCGAACGACCTGCGCGCCGCCCTCGATCGAATCCGTGACGACCTGCCGATCGAGGCGGAGACACCGCAGATCTTCAAGCTCGATCTCGACATGATCGAGGTTGTCAGCCTGGCTGCGATCACCACCCGCGACCTCGCTCAACTCACGCTTCTGCTGGAGGATGATCTCGCGCGCCGCTTCGAGCAGATTCCCGGTGTCGGCGCCATCAACATCCGTGGCGGGATCCGGCGTGAGATCCGGGTTGATTTACACCGCGACCGCTTGCGCGCTTCCGGTCTGACCGCACTCGACGTGCAGCAGGCGCTCGTGCGCGAAAACGTCACCTTGCCCGCCGGCAACGTTAAGAGCGGCACGAGTGACCTCTATGTGCGCGCCATGGGGGAGTATCCGTCGGTGGACGCGGTGGCGAGAACGGTGATTTCGAGCCCGCGCGGTCAACCGGTCCGGGTGCGCGACGTGGCCACGGTGGTCGACGGCTACGAGGATGTGCGCTACCTGGTCGAGATGAACGGTGCACCGGCGGTCAGCGTCGGGATCCAGAAGCAGAGCGGAGCCAACACGGTGGCGGTCGCCCGGGCGGTGCGGCAAGAGATGGAGCGAATCAACCGCGAGCGGGACGACGTCCACCTGGTGGTGGTGAGTGATCAGAGCGATTTCATCCGGCAGTCCATCGCCAGCGTCCGCAGCTCTGCCTTGTGGGGCTCGTTGTTGGCTGTCTTCGTGCTTTACTTCTTCCTGCGCAGCCGCTCGTCGACCGCGATTATCGCGCTGTCGATCCCGATCTCGGTGATTGCCACCTGCGGACTGCTCTTTTTCGGTGGATTGACCCTCAACCAGATGACCTTTGGCGGGCTCGCCCTCGGCGTCGGCCTGATTGTCGACAGCGCCATCGTGGTGCTGGAGAGCATCGTGCGCAAGCGCGAGGAAAGCGGACTGGGCGCCGAAGAGGCGGCGCGGGTGGGCGCCCGCGAGGTCGCGGGCGCCATCACCGCGTCGACGTTGACAACTTGCGTCATCTTCCTGCCGGTGGTCTTTGCCCGAACTGTCAGCGGCGCCCTGTTCCAGACTTTGGCTCTGGTGGTGGTCTTCTCCCTCGCATGCTCGCTGCTGGTGGCCCTCTCGCTGGTGCCGATGCTCGCTTCGCGTTTCCTCAAGGTGCGTAGTCCCGAGGAGCGCGAGCGCTCGAGGTTTTTCAGCCGTTTTCGCCGGCTCGAAAGGAGTTACACGACCGCGCTTTCCGGTGCGATTCGCCGACGCGGTCGGGTCTTCGCCGCCACCGGCGGGTTGCTCGCCGTTGCTTTGCTCTTGTGGCCGCTGATCCCGGTCGAGCTGGCGCCGAGAACCGAAGCGGACGAGATCGACATCGAGCTCGAAATGGCTCGTGGAACCAACATCGCGGTTGCGAGGGTTTATCTCGACGAGCTCGAGCGAAAGGTGCGCGGCGTGTTGCCGGAGGGAGACGTGAAGATCGTCTCGACCGAGGTCCGAGGTGACAGCGCCGCGGTCGAGCTCAAGCTCGAGCCGGGCGACCAACGGTCGATGGGCAGCACCGAGATGGCCGACCGGGTGCGGCGGGCGGTGGACGGCCAGGTGCCTGGGTCGGAGATCGATGTCGAGGCGCAGCAGGGGCTGTGGATGCTCAATCGGGTTTTCAGCTCGGGCGGCGGAAACGCGGTCGAGATCGAGCTGCGCGGTTGGGACCTGGATCGCGCCGACCGGATGGCGGCCGACATCCGGAGGCGGATGGAGAGCCTGCCGGGCGTGACTGATGTGCGGGTGAGTCGGCGTGAGGGCCAGCCGGAGGAGCGCCTGTGGCTGGACCGCGAGCGGATCGCCGAGCTCGGCCTGTCGGTACGTGAGGTGGGGCGAACCCTGCTCGCCAATGTCGGCGGCCTCGAGGCTGGCCGTTTTCGGGAGGGCGGCGACGAATTCCCGATCGTTGTGCGGCTTCGGCCGGAAGACCGACTGCGCGCCGAGGATCTTGACGCGATCGTCCTGCGCACGCCGGGCGGAGAGGTCATTCCCCTGACGACCCTGGTCGAGGCCCGACGTGGCCGAGGTCCGGTGGAGATCGAGCGGGTGGATGGGCAGCGCGTGACCTACGTGTCTGCCAACCTCGAGGGTGGGGTCGCCCTCGGCGACGCCGTCGAGCGCATCCGAACCTCGCTCGACGACCTCGACCTGCCCCCGGGCTTCGCCCTGGTCTTCGGTGGACAGTTCGAGGAGCAGCAGGCTGCCCGGCGCGATTTCACCATCGCCATCGCGATGGCTTTGGTGCTCGTCTACATGCTCATGGCGGCCCAGTTCGAACGATTCCTCGATCCGCTCATCGTCATGTTGTCGGTGCCGGTGGCGCTCGTCGGCGTGGTGCCGACTCTATTGCTCACCGGGACCACGTTGAACATTCAGAGCCTGATGGGTCTCATGATGCTCATCGGCATCGTTGTCAACAACGCCATCGTGCTGGTGGACGCCATCAACCTTCTGCGCCGTGAGTACCGAATGGGCGCTGCAGAGGCGGTCATCGAGGCAGGACGGTTGCGCCTGCGACCGATCCTGATGACGACCGGCACCACCGTGCTCGGTCTGCTTCCGCTGGCGCTCGGTCTCGGCACCGGCGCGGAGATCCAAGCGCCTCTGGCGCGGGTCGTCATCGGTGGGCTGATGGCCTCCACCCTGGTGACCCTGGTGCTGATCCCCGTGGCCTACACCGCAGCCACAGGGTTTGTTGCCCGCTTCCGCCAGAGTCGCTGGGATGCCGGCGCGGAACCTGACGAAGAACACCCGGCGACGGCATGAATCCGGTGAGGTAAGCAACCCAACGCCCGATCAGGGCAATCCTGGGGTGGTTCGCCACGGCGTGTTTGCTCAGCGAATGTCCGGGGCTCCCTATCCAATCTGTGGGGAGGGCGGGCGGAAATTTCGAATTCCTGATTCGGGAGGGTGGGAGGTCCGGAGCCTACCAGGTCCGGCGCACCGCCTCCTCGGCGATCCATGAGTTGGTGACCATCGAGCAACCGTGCTCTCGGCACCAGCTGTTGAGCTCTCGAAGGAGATCGTTGTACGCCTGGTCGGCGTCGTCCGGCCACTCCTCCCTTTCGATCGGCAGCACCTCGATGGCCGGCAGAACCGTTGAGCCGTTGTGTCCCGCAATGGTTTCCATGACCACCTCCATTTTCACCCGAGCCGTGGACGTTGTCCGGGACACTCAGTATGGCATAAATAAGGTATAAATACAAGTGAATATTCCCGGACATGGCATGATGAATCCAGTCATTCGGTTTGGTGACCGGCTGGAGGTCTCCCGGCCATGAGCGCCAAAAAGGGCCGTACCGTCTACTCGACCGAGAAGGGCCGCGTCTGTCCGACCTGCGGCTGGCCGGAACGAGACTGCAGGTGTTCGACGAGGCTCGACCAGGCGGTGCCCGACAAGATCACCGCTCGACTCCGCATCGAGAAGGCCGGCCGCAAGGGCAAGACCGTCACCGTTGTCGAAGGGCTGCCCCGAAACCGGGAGTTCCTCAAGCAACTTGCGGGCGAGCTCAAACGAGCCTGTGGCAGCGGTGGCAAGGCCGGCGGGACCCATATCGAGATCCAGGGCGACCACCGCGACACCCTGCGTGATGTTCTCCGCAAGAAGGGGTGGATCGTCAAGGGCTGAGTTCGGCGTTGCTACACTGCCCCCGAACACGCGGGAACTTTCGGAGGTGGCTCATGAGGTACGGAAGGTGGTCAATCATTGCAGCGGCGATTCTGGTGGTGCTTCCGGCTGCAGCCATGGCGCAGGAAGAGGACCAAGAACCCGATGCCGCACCGAGCACGCTCTTTGAAAAGACGGTGGCCTTTTCACACCTGAAGGTGATTTCCCTCGACGGCACGGTTGGTGAGATCGACGTGAAGAGCGTAGAGTTCACCGTGGCGAACAAGAAGAGCGGCAGCGTCATGGGCCTTGGCGGCAGCGACAACGAGCTCGAGGCCGTCATCACCACTCGTCTCAGCTTCGTGACCACCGCGACGACAAAGTGGAAGCTCGACATGATGGTGGAGTTCCTCGACGAGGATGGAAACGTCATCGATCGTGCGACCAACAGCGACAGCATCAAGAAAAACGAGAAAAAGATCGACTTCAAGCACACCACCCTGAGGTGGGCGCTGGAGCACATCAAGGAGGCCCGGGTCACGGTGGCCGCCAAACAGTAGCGGTCCCGCAACCAACACGCGCCCGTTTCTGCGCGCCGCGGAGGAATCCATGCCCAAACCGACGTTGCTCCTCACGGTACTTTTTCTGGCCGCCGTTCTCGTCTTCGCCTGCCGACCCGCGGCCGATCCCGAGCGGGATCTACAGGCCCTCATCGACACCGCGGTTGCGGAAGATGCGCTGATCCGCGGGGTCGCGTTGCACGTTGATTCGCCCCTGCTCGGTCTCTACTGGGAGGGCGCGGCGGGGACGGCCGACCCTGAGGCCGGTGTCCCGATGTCCCCCGCAAACCCGGTGCGCATCGCGAGCAACACCAAGACCTTTGTCGCGGTCGCGGTCCTGCGGTTGTGGGAGGAGGGGAGGCTCGGCCTCGACGACGCCATCTCCGAGCGTCTATCGGCGCAGCACCTCGAGCTGCTGCGCGATGACGGCTATGCCCCATCGGCAATGACTATCCGCCACCTGCTGACCCACACCAGCGGACTTTATGATCACGGGGAGTCCGAAATATATACCCAGGCGATCATCAGCGACCCGGTGTACCCCTGGACACGAACCGAGCAGCTCCGAGGTGCTGTGGAGTGGGGCGATCCTCACGGGAAGCCGGGCGAGGTTTACACCTACTCCGACACCGGCTACATCCTGCTCGGCGAGATTGTCGAGCGCTCGACCGGCCGCCCTCTGGCCGAGGCGGTTCGGGAGCTTGTAGGCTACGAGCGGCTCGGCCTCGAGTCGACCTGGTGGGAAATCCTCGAACCCAAACCGCCGGGCGCAGCCGAGCGCGCACACCAGTTCCTGGAAGATCTCGATGTCACCGATTTCCAACCCTTCTACGATCTTTATGGCGGGGGAGGCATCGCCTCCACGGTGGGCGACATGGCGCAGTTTTTTCGGGGACTTTTCACCGGTGGCGTGTATGCGAAGGCGGAGACGCTCGACACCATGCTCACGACCGTCGAGGGTGCTCGGGCCCGCGCCGATGCCAAGCAAACCGCGTTGCCTCCCGGCGCCTATCGGATGGGGGTGTGGGTCGTCGAGGTGGAGGGTTTCACCGCCTATCGCCACACCGGTTTCTGGGGTACTGCCGCGACCTATGTTCCGGAACTCGACCTGGCGGTCGCCTCCACCATCAACCAGGGCGCGGGACCGATGCTCCACGTCGAGCTCGTCGATCGCGCGATTGCCATAGTTGTTGAAGCGAGATCCGACGCGGGGTCCTGACAAAGGGGACTCGATGTCCGTTCACGATCTGCCGAATACTGGATGCTGGATCGCATCACAACGTTGTGACGTTCAACGCTTGAACGTTCCGCCCGCCCACCCACGGAGAAACCGCAGATCACGCAGATAGACGCAGATAACCTCCGTTTGACACCCCTGGGCCTTCCATGAACCCCTCATAGAATCCTCGACTCCGCCTGTGGCTCCTCTCGCAATGACACCTTCATCGCGGTCCCGTCTTTCTATCTCTACCGCGGCCCCTCGAATCATCCCGACCGAGTGAGAGAAGCGAACGTGTGGAGGGATCCATTCGACTCGCGGGGTTCATCCTGTGCGTATCGAAGGACGCTCTCCGGGCAAATCTGAGTGAGTGGGCAAGCCCCAGGCCCCGAGCCTCAAGCCCCGAGCCCCAGGCCTCGAGGTCCGGTGGGGCGGGTGGAAACTCGCTGGCGGGGGTGAGTCACGACGCCCTAAGAACGTCAGTAACTGAAAACAAAAAACTAAAAACTCACAACACGTTGTGCGTGATCCAGTCCGAGGTCTCCTCGACCGAGCGGTTGGTGACGTTGACGGTCCGAATTCCTCTGATCGATTGAAAGAGCTCGTCGGCGTACTCGAGCTCGGCGTGGATGTAGGAGGGGTCGGAGTAGCGCGGAATCCTCGTGCTGTGCCGACTGGCACGATCCGCGCGCAGATTGATCTGGCGTTCCAGATCCATGCAGAACCCCACCTTCGGTATCGGCAGGGTGGTGATTCTTTCGTCGAGCGGCAGGTCGAGGATGATCGGGATGTTGGCGACCTTGAGCTTTCGGCAGGAGAGGAAGATGCTGGTCGGTGTCTTTCCAGTACGCGAAACGCCGAGGATGATGAGATCCGCCTGATTGAGCGTCTCCAGCCCGGCGCCGTCGTCGTGGCGCAGGGTGTAGTGAATCGCCTCGGTGACCAGGTAGCTCTCGTCGCTCTCGTTGCGAAAGACTCCCGGGGTCCGGCTCGGCGCCGCCTCGAGGATGTCTGCAAAGATCCCCATCAGGGGGCTCATCACATCGACCACGGTCAAGTGCTTCTCCTCTCCGCGCGCGATCATGAAGTCTGCAAGTTCGCGCGAAACAAAGGTGAAGACGATGATGCAGGCGCCCACCGGCGCCGCCTCGATCACCTCTTCGACCTGCTCTTCGGTTCGGATGAACGGGAAGCGCCGGATGTTGAAATCGGCGCCTCCGAATTGCACCAGCGAGGAGGTCACGACCGCTTCGGAGGTTGCCCCAGTCGCGTCGGAAACGATGAAGATGTTGAGTCGTTCCGCCATCGTGATCGCCTCCCGTTCGCATGTCTCGGGACCACACCACTATACGACGGCCGTGGTTGAGCTCGTCTCCGAAAAGCTCGAGCACCTGGAAAAGCCTGGATCTTCGAGCTGCGGGTGCCGAACCACCCCTCAGTGAGAACGGTCCTTCGTGAGAACGAGTTACCCGAAACAGAATTTCGGCGGGCGCACGACTGTTGTCTTCACAGTCGCCGGCCTTGATTGAAGGCAATCGGGCTCGTCGGTAAGGCATTCACGAGAAAACCTGGCTGTGCTGTATCATGACGGTCAATTTAGGGTCGTCGACGGCCGCTCGGGGACGCGGATCGCCTCGATGACGCACCGTTCGAGATCCTGAAATGCTGCGACACGGAGAACGTCACGCGGTGGCACGAAACGAGTCGCGGCACCACGATGATTTCGGAGGATATGGTGGAGTTCGGCTGGAACGACGAGCAGCTCACCCTGCGCCGCGCCGCAGTGGAATTCGCCTCTCGGCAGCTGAGCGAGGGTGTGATCGAACGCGACCGCGACTGCGAATTCTCCCGAAAACTGTGGAACGCGTGTGCGGAGTTCGGATTACAGTCCGCGATGGTGCCGGAGGCGCGGAACGGAGCCGGCCACGACCTGATATCCGCGGTCGCAATTCTGGAGGGGATCGGCTACGGGGCATTGGACAACGGACTCGTTTTCTCGGTCACCGCTCATGCGGCCTCATGCGTGGGCCCGTTGACCGAGTTCGGCAGCGATGAGCAGCAGCGGGAGTGGCTGCCCGGTTTGGCGGACGGATCCACAATCGGAGCCACCGGAATCACCGAACCCGATTCGGGTTCGAACGCGCTCGCCATCGAAACCACCGCCGTCGAGGACGGCGACTCGTGGGTGCTGGACGGCTCCAAAACCTTTGTTACCAACGCTCCGGTCGCAGATTTGTTCGTCATCTACGCGCGAACCGGCGCCTCAGGTTTCGCGGGCATCACCTGTTTCTTGGTCCCGAATGAGACCGAGGGTCTCACGGTCGGACCGCCGATCGCGAAGATGGGTCTTCGGACGAGCCCGATGTCCCAGGTCTTTTTGGAGAACTGCCGGGTCCCGGCATCCGCCGTGGTCGGCGGGGCGGGTTCCGGTGCGATGATCTTCAACCAGACGATGGACCTCGAACGTCTGCTGGTGATGGCGCCGGCGATTGGCGTCATGGAAAGGATCCTCGAGCGCTGCGTCGCCCACGCGCGACAGCGGACAACCGGCTCGGTAGCTCTCGGCAAGCATCAGTCGATCTCACACCGGATCGCTGACATGGAACTCACGCTCGAGGGGGCTCGGCTGTTGCTGTATCGGGCCGCCTGGCACCGGATGCACCGCGGCACCGCGACGCGGGAATCGGCCCTCGCCAAGCTCGCCGTCAGCGAGGCCTATGTGGCGGTCTGCCGGAGTGCCGTTCAGATCTTCGGCGGCTACGGCTACATGGTCGAATACGAGCTCGAACGCGAGCTGCGCGACGCACTCGCGACCACGCTCTACGTCGGAACATCTGAAATCCAGAGAAATTTGATTGCCGGTCTGAGGGGGCTTGGATGAGAACAACTAGTTGGTGCCTCCGGAATTCGGGCAGACCTTCGGTCGTGTCCGGACTTCGAAAGCTCCTTCGATGGAGCCTCGTCGCAATTGTCGTCGCGGCGGCGCCGGTGGTAGGCCACGCCCACAACGCCGGCGAGAGCTATCTCTACCTCCAGGTCTACCCTGACCGCATCACCGGCCGCTTCGAAATTTCCATCTCGGATCTCAACCCGGCCCTGAGCCTGACCGGGACCGAGCTCGAGATCACGGCCGAAAATCTCGACCAGAGAATCGGGTTCCTGAAGAATTATTATCTCGAGCACGTCACCATCTCCGACGATCGAGGGCCCCTTTCGATCGAGTTCAAGGCCCACGGTTTGCTCAACGCGGGGGGCGGCTATGTGTTGCTGCCTTTCGACCTGAGAGGGCTCGACGTCGTTCCGCAGTCCTTGATCTTCGATTACTCGGTCCTGCTCGATGAGGAGCCGAGCCACCGCGGGTTCCTCATCGTCGAGCACAACTGGGCGACCGGGACCTTTGCCAACGAAAGAGGTGTCTCCCTGGTTTTCGGACCGAGCTCCCGTCGGCAGGAGTTCGACCTGACCTCGTCCGGCCGTCTGCGCGGGTTCCTGGCGCTCGTCCACCTTGGCGCCGAGCACATGTTGTTGGGTCTCGATCACATCTTCTTTCTGTTGGCGCTGTTGCTGCCGGTGGCGCTGCACCGCGAGGACAAGCATTGGCAGCCTCTGCGGACCTTCCGCGAGGCCCTGTGGAACGTCGTCATCATCGTGAGCGCGTTCGCGGCGGCTCACGCCGTGGCGCTCACGCTTGCGGCGCTGGGCCTGCTCGTCCTTCCGGAGGCGCTGGTCGAGACGATGATCGGCGCCTCGACGACCCTGGCGGCGGCCAACATCCTCTTCCCGATATTTCGCAAACACATCTGGTGGATCATATTCGGACTCAGCCTGTTCCACGGCATGGGCTTCGCCGGGGGCCTGATGGATCTGGGTGTTCTCGGCGAGCATCTCGCTCTGTCGGTCATCGCCTTCAATCTGGGGATCGAGATCGGTCAGTTACTCATCGTAGCGGTGCTATTCCCCCTGCTGTTTGTGGTCCGACGGTTGAAGGTGTACCGGACGGTTGGTCTGTACGTCGCGGCGGTCGGGATGATTCTCGTCTCCGGCGTGTGGGTGATCGAGCGGGCGTTCGACGTCGATGTCCCGATGCGCGAGCTGCTGCCGCCCGCCATCCAGAAGGTGCTCCCGTGATGAATTCGTCGACCAAGCCGGTGCTGCTGCACGAGATGGTCGACCGGGCGGCGAACCGCCATCCGGAAGCTCTGGCTATCCGTTGTGACGGCAAATCACTGAGCTACGAGCAGCTGGCCCGTCGTGCCAACGGCTTGGCACGGGTGCTGCTCGACACCGGGCTCCAACGCTGCGATCGAGCGGCGGTACTGCTGGCAAAGGGTCTCGACGTGCCGGTGGCTTTCTACGGCGTGCTCGCCTCGGGCGGGACCCTGGTGCCCATCGACCCCAAATCTCCCGTCGATCAGGTGATCCGGATCCTGCGGGCGACCGGGGCGACGCACCTGGTGACCGAACCCAGGAGGCGCGATGCTGTCCGGAACGCCCTCGCCGAGTGTCCAGAGGTGGCGCACGTGGTCGGCCTCGAATTCGACGGCGATGCGCCATACCGGGGCCATTCCTGGGCAACGGTCTCCGAGGCATCCAGCGACCGGCCGCCGCTCGTGCCGATGGACGACCTCGATCCTTCGTACATCCTCCATACGTCGGGTTCCACTGGAGCTCCCAAGCTGATCCTGCACACTCACCGCAGTGCAATGAGCTTTGTCGAGTGGGCGGTGTCGGAGTACTCCCTCACGACCGAAGATCTGCTGAGCAATCATTCGTCACACCACACCTGCTTCGCCACATTCGATTACTACGCAGCTGCGGGGGCGGGGGCGACGACCGTCATCCTGACACCCGCAGTTCTCATGATGCCGGGCAGTTTGTCCGCCCTGCTCGAGAAGGAGCGGCTCTCCGTGTGGTACTCGGTGCCCACGGCCCTCGTCCAGCTGTCGCTCCGCGGTGACCTCGAATCGAGAGACCTGAGCTCGATCCGATGGGTCCTCTTTGCCGGTGAGACATTTCCGGAGAAACATCTGCGCCGCATCATGCGTCAGCTCCCCGACGCCCGATTCAGCCACGTCTACGGATCGACCGAGGTCAACGTGTGCACCTACTATCATCTGCCGGGGCCGGACGAGATCGAGAGTCCGTTACCGATCGGAAGGGCCTGCCCCAACTCGAGCACACGAGTCGTCGACGAGGACCTGCAGACGGTCCCCGACGGCGATGTGGGCGAGCTGCTGGTTCGGGGATCGACCGTGATGTCGGGATATTGGGGCGAACCCGAGATGAGCGACCGTGCTCTCGTTCGCTGCCCTTCGGACGGGGAGGCCGACGGCGCCTTTTTTCGAACCGGGGATCGAGTCCGAACCCTCGAAGACGGCAACCTCACCTTTGTCGCCCGCGCGGATCTGCAGATCAAGGTCCGCGGCTATCGCGTCGAGCTCGAGGAGGTCGAGGCGGCTCTGTTATCGCTCGAGTCCGTCGACGAGGCCGCCGCCCTTGCGGTGCCGGATGGCGAGGGAAGCTCCGCCATCATCGCCGCAGTGGTGGTCGGTACCGACGAGCCGTCGGCGCAGCGAGCAATCCTCGGCGGTCTGAAGAAAATTCTCCCCCTTCATGCCGTCCCCTCTGAGCTCTCGGTTCTCGACGCGTTGCCGCGCACGCCGACCGGCAAGGTCGACCGCAGAGCGCTTCGAGAACAGCTCTCGCTACGGGAAAGCGATGATGGGGACTGAGGAGCCAATGGGTCAAGACGTCGCAGATATCGAGGGCCGAATCATTGCCTTCATCGAGCGCGAGCTGATGAGCCCGGGAGATACCGTCACCCGAGAGGACGACCTGCTCTCGGGCGAGGTCTTCGACTCGATCGGGGTGCTGCGCCTGGCGGCTTTCGTCGAGGAGGAATTTCAGCTCGATATGCAGCCCGCCGATTTTGTCGTCGAGAACTTCCAGAATGTTGCCGTGCTCGCGGAGTACGTTCGGCAAACCGCAACAGAGACCGGCGCTCCCCCGGCAGAAGCCGGGCAATGGACCGGCCGCTGACAGCGAAATATGGGGATGCATACCGAGATGGAAAGGCTCGCGGCCGAAGCCACCGAGTTGACCCACAGCCAGAAACAGATCTGGGTTGGTCAAAGCCTCCACCGGGCGAGCCCTCTCTACAACATGGCCTTCGCATTCATCTTCCCCACAGCGCTTCGCAGCGATGTGTTCTGTGAGGCGTGGCTCCGTGTCGTCGACCGCAGCGACGCTTTGAAAACCCTGGTCGAGGATCTCGAGGGTGGCGCCATCCGGCGCACGGCGGATGCACGCGACCTTTCAACGACCGTCCTCGACGAACAAGGTTGGGCCGATCCGCAGGGCGAGTTCCTCGACTGGTGCCGGGAACGATCCTCGTCTCCGTTTTCGCCCGGCGAAACTCTCGTCGACAGCGTCCTCGTTCCGCTCGGCGATCACCGAACAGGTTGGTTCCTCAACCAGCACCATCTGGTGACCGACGCCTGGTCGACGCTTCTGCTCTATCGCGAAGTCGGGGCGGAGTACGAGCTCCTGCTCGCCGGCGGCGATGACCACCGTCCGCCGCTCCCCGAATACTATCCGACAGCTCTGGCCCTGCAGTCGAGGGCGGCGGCGAATGAGGCCGCACTCGAGCACTGGAGGGCACGTCAGGCGCGTCCGGGTCGTTCGGTTTCACTTTACGGGCGGAGCCCGGAACCCATCGGCACCCCCAGTACCCGCCTGACCCTCGAGATCGACGAGGAACGATCCCGCGCCCTCGACCGGTTGTGCGGTCAGGAGGGTTTTCTGAGCCTTTCGGAGGACCTGTCGCGTTTTTCGGTCTTCGCGACCCTCCTCTCCAGCTGGCTGCACCTCGTGAGCGGCCACACCGATCTCGGCTTCGATTGCCCGGTCGCAGGACGCCCGACAGCCGAGGCAAAACGGACCATCGGCCTCTTCATCGAGATGTTTCCGTTTGCGGCGGCGGTGGAGTCGTCCGATACCTTTCGCTCGCTCGGAGCTCGATGCTTAAAAGAGGCGAAAGCCTTCCTTCGGCACGCGGTTCCGGGCATGAGCTCGCCCTCCGGCGCCACCGCCAGCAACGTCGTACTCAACTTTTTCCCGGGCTCCTTCGGCACCTTCGCCGGCTTTCCGGTCGAGGCCACCTGGATTCACCCGGGGCACGGTGACAGCGTTCACGCACTGCGCCTTCAGGTTCACGACTTTTCGGGCACCGGCCGTTATGTGCTTCATTTCGATTTCAACCAACGGGTTCTGTCCGAGCGGCTGAGGAGGCGAAGTATCGAGCACCTCGAAAAGGTTCTCGAGGCCTTCCTTGAAGATCCCGACCGCCCGATCGGGTCGATCGAAATCCTGGTCGACGACGAACGTCGGGCGTGTGCTGCACTCAATGCGACGGGCTCGGCGCCGCTGCCGGACCGAACGGTCGTCGAGATGTTCGAGGATCAGGCGGATCTCGCGCGCGATCGGGTTGCGCTGCGCGAGGGACGAACCGAGATCACTTTTGCCTCGCTTCGAGCGCAGACCGAGGCTCTGGCTGCAACGCTCGTCGACCGCGGTCTCCAGCCGGGAGATCGGGTCGCGATTCTCGGCAACAGGTCTCTCCAGACTGTTGTCGGTGTCCTCGCCACACTGAGAGCGGGGGGTGCATACGTACCCATCGATCCGTCGGTGCCGCAGGCGCGCCTCGATCATCTTCTCCATGACTCGGGCGCCCGCGTGCTGCTCGCTGGGGGTGGATCCGAGCCAACCACTGGCGTTTCGGAGGTCACCGTCCTCGAGGTCAGCGATGGTATCCGGAGCGGCCAGAACCTGAAGTTGGATCGGCAGGGACCGGACCTCGATGATCTCGCGTATCTGATCTACACGTCCGGTTCGACGGGTCGGCCGAAGGGTGTTCTCATCGAGCACGGTGGGCTCGCCGACTACCTCGACTGGGCAAGTCGCCAGTACGTGCGGGGAGACCGTCTGACGTTCCCGTTGTGCACGTCGATGGCATTCGACCTCACCGTGACCAGTCTGTTTCTCCCTCTCATCACCGGCGGCACGCTGGAGATCTACCGGGAACCGCAAGGTCCGGTCGATACCGCAATCATCGATGTGGTCCAGGCGAACACTGTCGATTTCATCAAGCTGACACCTTCGCATCTCGCGCTTCTCGGACGGATCGGTCTCGAAGGCTCGAAAATCCGCCGCATCGTCGTCGGCGGCGAGAATCTCAGGACACAGCTCGCGGCGATGATCAGCACCCAGCTCCACGATCAGGTCGAGATCTGGAACGAGTACGGACCGACGGAGGCGGTCGTCGGCTGTATCGCGCACCGCTATGACCCCGCCGTCGACACCGACGGCAGCGTCCCGATCGGCGTCCCGGCCGACCACGTGACGGTCGAGATCTTGAACGAAGCCTTCTCGCCGGTGCCCGAGGGGGTGCCGGGCGAGCTCTGGGTGTCAGGGTACGGTCTCGCTCGCGGATACCACGGCCGCGACCAGCTCACCGAGGAGAGCTTCCAGCCGCATCCGACCAGACCCGGAGAGCGCCGGTACCGTACCGGCGACCGGGTACGGATGGCGGCTCGAGGCACCCTCGAGTACCTCGGCAGAGCCGACCGCCAACTCAAGGTTTCGGGATTTCGCGTCGAGCCCGGCGAAATCGAGGCTGCCCTGCTGTCGCTGCCGATGATCGAGCAGTGCGCCGTGGTTGCACGCCGGAGTCGAGCGGCAACGATTTCGGCGACCGACGAGATACGGAACTGCGTCCGTTGCGGCCTGCCGTCGAATTATCCGAGGGCTGTGTTCGATCACGAGGGGGTGTGCAGCGTGTGCCGCTCGTACGAGTCGATCAAAGACCACGCTCAGGCCTACTTCAAGACCGAGGAGGACCTTCGCCGGATCTTCGAAGAGTCCGCGAAACGGAATCCATCCACCTACGACTGCATGATGCTTTACAGCGGCGGCAAGGACAGCAGCTACGCCCTCTGCCGGTTGGTCGAGATGGGCCTCTCGGTCTATGCCTTCACGCTCGACAACGGTTTCATCTCGGAGGGCGCGAAAGAGAACATCCGGAAGGTGACCGAGCAGCTCGGCGTGCCGGTGGAGTTCGGTGCGACGCCGGCGATGAACGACATCTTCCGCGACAGCCTGATGCGCTTTTCCAATGTCTGCAACGGTTGCTTCAAGACCATCTACACCCTGAGCATGAAGCGAGCGCGAGAGCTCGGGATCCCGATCATCGTCACCGGGCTTTCGCGAGGGCAGATGTTTGAAACCAGGCTGACCGAGGAGATGTTTCGCGATGGCCGATGTGCCCCGGAAGAGGTCGACGCGGCAGTCCTGGCGGCCCGCAAGGTCTATCATCGGGTCGCCGACGAGGCCACCCGTTCGCTGGACGTCACGATCTTCGCAGACGACCGAATTTTCGACGAGATTCAGTTCGTCGATTTTTATCGCTACGTCGACGTCGGGATGGACGAGCTTTACTCCTACCTCCGTCAGAAAGTGCCCTGGGTCCGCCCGAAGGACACGGGTCGCTCGACCAACTGCCTGATCAACGACATCGGGATCTACGTCCACAAGAAAGAGCGCGGTTACCACAACTACGCGCTGCCCTACAGCTGGGACGTGCGCCTCGGCCATAAGACCCGCGAGGGAGCGCTCCAAGAGCTCGACGACGAGATCGATCTCGACCACGTTCGGGAGACGCTCGCCGAGGTCGGGTACGAAGAGCGTGCGGACGCGGACGTCGATCACACGGCCCTCGAGGCCTTCTTTGTGTCCTCACACGACGTGTCGCATCAGGAGCTCCGCCGGCAGCTGAGCGCGCACCTGCCCCCGCAGCTGATTCCCGTTCACCTGCAACGGGTCGACTCGATTCCTCTGACGGCGAGCGGCAAGGTCGATGAAAAGGCGCTCCAATCGGAGGCGATCGGCAGAGTCACCGAGGCGCCCTACCGTGCTCCTGAAGGACCGGTCGCGGAACACCTCGCCGGGGTCTGGCAGGAAGAGCTCGGCGTCGAACGGGTTGGCGCCGACGACGATTTCTTCGAGCTCGGCGGCACCTCCTTGACCGCCATGCAGGTCATCCTCCGGCTGTGCCAGGAATTCGACATCGACCTGCCTCTGGAATCGATGTTCTCGCACCCGATTCTCGGCGAGCTCGCGAAAGTCGCCGAAGACAGGATTCTGGCCGATGTCGCCGAGATTCCCGACCGTGAGCGGCAGCGACTGTTGGGCGAGATCGACTCCCAGATCTGACGGTGGTCATCGTTCCGATCGAGGGCCTCGGATCATGTGGATCAGGACGCGGGCGCGCTCCTTCACACCGAGCTCCCGAAAGGTCTCGATCTTCGAGTTCGTCCGCGTGTACAAGGCCAGGCGCCGGACGCGGTCCCGAGCGCGGAGGAACTCCAGGTGAGTGACCCTCATCGAGCGGCGATATGAGGTTCGGAGGTCCGGTCGGGCCGCCGCCAGTCGATGCACGAGCTCGCTGTCCGCGGCTCGTCTCCATTCCCGAAAAAGGCCGAGCTCGGAAAAGACCGAGGCCCTGACCGCCATGTTGTTGGCGTAGGCGTAGTGCAGCGCCGGCGGGCAATGGTTGATGACGTACTCGGTCTTGGCATTCTCGTAAGCGCCGAGCATCCGCAAAGCAAGCGATCCGTCTCGCGGATAGCTGCAGTGGCCGAGGAGGATTGCAATGGTCGGGTCCTCCATACCGTCGTGGATCGAGCGCAGCCAATCATCGGCCGCGACGCAGTCGGCATCCGTGAAGGCGATCAGCGGGGCGCGGGCCCTCCGAATACCCGTGTTGCGAGCTGCATAGGCCCCTCGAGTTGATTCTTCGAGGACGATCAGCTCTGGGTATCGGGCGGCAATCGATGCGGAACCGTCGGTCGACCGATTGTCGATCAGGATGATCTCGAAGGGTCCACCAGCCTCCTGCTGACCCAACAGAGATTCGATGCAGGCCGCAATCTGGTGCTCCCGGTTGAAAAACGGCACGACGACCGAGATACGGGGGCGATGGTTGACGGAATCGGCGACCATTTCAGTCGGCCTCGCCAGTCGCGCCTGATCGCTGCCCTACGTGCGCGAAGAGTTGGTCGTAGAGCGGGTGATCGAGCATTGTGCTGACGTGGTCCCGCTCCTCTCCGGTCAACACCCGATCCGAGCTTCCGCTGCGCCGTATCGACCGGCCGATATCTGCCTTCCACGTCTCGTCGCTGGTGACGATCTGGCCGGAAGTGGTGGGGTATCGCTCGAGAATCTTCGGCTCCCAGCCGAGACCGATCCCGCCGAGCAGCCGCTCGAGCGTCGCCTTCGGGCGGGCCGTGAGCTCTTCGTAAAACACGAAGTGGTCGTTCGCCGACGTCACCCGACTCAGCGAGAAGCCGACGTCCGCGTTCCAGCGATTGACGCACGTGTCCAGATCGTAGGGGCGCTCCCAACTCTGAGAGGCCCGATGGAGGGACGCCACCACCTCCAGTCCCTTTCGAATGACGTGAACGAAGCTCGTGCGCAGGCCAGGATCGGATATCCCCTCGAGAAACGGGATGTATCGCAGGTGCCTCGGCGTCTTCTCGACCCAGCCCGTCGCGTCTCTTCGCAGGGCGAGCTCGTCGAGGATCTGCAGCAGCCGTCTCGCCACGCGGCGGGTCTGCAACGGCATGAAGAACTTCGCTCGCAGCGGGCGTCTGCCTTTCGTTTCGAGCCAGGCGGCGGCATCGGAGATGTCCTCGCCGTTTTCGGACAGGAACTCGGACAGCCGAGGTTCCGGATCCCTGATCAGGATCGGCTGTGCAAAGGGGCGGGGTTGCGTGAAATGTCGGTCGAAGAAGTGGCTCTCGGTGAAGGACGTCATCGTGCTTTGAGCCGCGAGCAGGCTCTGCACCAGCGTCGTGCCGGAGCGCGGGACGCCAACGATGAAAATCCGGTGTTCGATCGACCGCGGAGCCCGCATGCCTCAGCCGTCCTTTGTGGCGATGAGTGAGAAGAAGGGGCGCATGGAGGGCGCGACCCGTTCCGCAATCCCGACCACG
Organism: uncultured Thermoanaerobaculia bacterium; assembly: GCA_965364305.1. GTDB lineage: Bacteria > Acidobacteriota > Thermoanaerobaculia > Thermoanaerobaculales > Sulfomarinibacteraceae > Sulfomarinibacter. The sequence goes on along the minus strand of CBDTWX010000009.1, from coordinate 5,021 downwards.
CCTCGTCCATGCCCTCCGCGGTAGACGATGGCGCCGACTCGGAAACCGATCCGAGTCACGAAGTCCGAGACCTCGCGCGTCGTGTACTCGCGCACATGCCCCATGTGCCCGAGAGACTCGAGTTTTTCATATTGCCGGTAGACGCCGGCCGAGACGGCATGACCCTGGTTGCGAAAGAGCAGATTCCGAATTCCGCGGAACGACCGCAGGTTTGGCGTCGACAGCAGCAGCAGGCCACCGGGTTTCAGCACCCGGTGCGCCTCTCCCAACGTGAGCACCGGGTTGATCCGGAGGTGTTCGAAGAGCTCGTTGAACAGCAACGCGTCGAAGGACTCGGCTTCAAAGGGCACCGCCTCGGTCTCGACATCGCACCTGGTGACGTCGAGGCCCAACGTCACGATCGCGTGTGCGAATCGTTCCGGCTTGATGTCCAACCCGCTCACCCGGTAATCGAGAGCCGCGAGCGCGGCGGTCATCACGAGCGGTAACGATCCATACTCCAAAACCCTCGATTTCGCTTCGACGTGTCGCTCCGTGAGGTGGAGGTCGGCGGCCAGCCGGGTGCGATGCTCTCGGCTGTAGTTCGAGAACCAATCATAAAGAGCGGGATCATCCGGTTCGATGCGGCCTGCGACCTCGTCGATCAGAGAAAAGTACCGCTGCGGGATTCGCCACGGCTCCGCCTCCCTCTGTACCGCCCCGGACCGAATCGTATTCGACCGTCTCATGACGCCCCCAGGTCACCCAGGTGACGAAGAATCACCTCGCGGGCGTCGTCGACCGTCGCCTCGCCGAGATGAGGATCGGGCGTATCGTGAATCGTCAAAGGGCCGTCGAAGTGTGGCCGCCAGGTGGCCGCCGCATCAGTCTCGGGTTCGGTCGCGTTGAAGATCACGGCTGGGGTCTGGATTGTGCCGGGCCGGTAGGCGGCATGGAGGCGAAATCGATCGACGCGGACGTCTGCGTAGAGGATACGTTCCGTGAGCGGCAGTCCTGCGAGCTTCCTCAGCCTGCCGACGCCGCACAGGAGGCGGCGCCAGGGCTCGATCGCGCACCACCGCCATACTCGGCGGTACGGCTGGAGCGTGAGCGGGTTGTTGGCCTTGATGTAGCGGCGGAGCGCCTCCGAGACAGGGAGTTCGTCCACCGGCTCGCGAAGGCCGTCGATCTGCACCCGGAGAGGGCCGAATCGGAAGAAGTCGAACGGCATCGGCGCGATCAGGTAGAGACGGTCGACCGGGATGCCTCGTTCTTCCATCACCCGCACGGCTTCGAACGCCATCGAAGCCCCAAAGGAATAGCCCGCCATGATGCACGTCTCGTCCGGAAAGCGCCTCGAGATTTCATCGACCAGCTCCTCGCCGAGGTCTTGCATGGTCCGCCACCGGCCCAGGTTGCCCTCGGGTCGCAGGCTGACGCCCCGCAGGCCGTAGACCGGGCGTTCGCCTCGGAACCTGTTCGCGAACATCTCGGTGAAAAAGTGAGGGACGGCGATGATGAAGGGCATTTCCCGGCCCGCGGGCTGAATTGGAAAGAGATGCTGATACGATGGCCTGTCCGGTCCGCCTCGCTGCCCGATCCGCGCAGCCAGCTCTTTCACGGTCGGGTTTTCGAAGACGTCTGCGGCCGACAGGCTGGTCTCGAAATCCTGCTCGATGGCCAAGGTCATCTCGACGACCAAGAGCGAGTGTCCGCCGAGCTCGAAAAAGTTTTCGTTCAACCCGATCCCGGGTCTCCCGAGCAGACCCTCCCAGAGCGAGATCAGCGCCTGCTCCCGGGTGTCCGGAACCGTGTGGTCCTCGCCGGCTCCCTTTTCGGGGTCGAGTGCCATCACGCGGAGACGCCGGTAATCGATCTTTCCGTTCGGCAGTCTGGGCAGCTCGGGGACCTCCACCAAACGACTCGGGATCATGTAATCCGGCAGGCGTTCCGCGAGGCCCTGACGCCATCCCCCGACCGTGTTTGCCTTCTTCGGCTCGACGAATGCTACCAGCTGTGCGGCCCCTGCGTCGGAAGCAATCGCTGCACCCGCTCCTACGCCCCGGGCAACGACGGCGGCCTCTTCGACCTCGGCGTGCTCGAGGAGCGCCGCTTCGATCTCGCCCGGTTCGATGCGGAAGCCCCGGAGCTTGATCTGGTCGTCCTGCCTCCCCAGAAACAGGAGCCGTCCGTCCTCCGTCCAGACCATCCGGTCCCCGGTGCGGTAGCTGCGCTCCGTTGAATTCGGATCGACCTGAAAGAGCTCCGTTGTGAGGTCGGGGCGACGCCAATAGCCGTCCGCCACCGTTGGTCCGGCAATCCACGCATGTCCCGGGATTCCGGTTGGAACCCGACGTCCCAGCCTGTCGAGAACGTCGACACGGACACCGGGGATCGGTCTGCCGATCGCGACCGGCCGCGCCGCGTCGTCTCGCGTGATCTCGTGAACCGTGGCCCACACGGTCGCCTCGGTCGGTCCATACTCGTTGAAAAGACGCACCCGCGGGAGAACCTCGAAATGCTCCTGAACCAGTCGCGACGAGCAGCTCTCACCCGCGACAATCACTGTTTCGAGCCCTTGCAGATCGTTGCCGCCGGCTCTGAGCATCTGATCGTAGAGTGAGGGAACGCACAGCACTGTGGTGACCCGCTCCTCGGCGGCCAGCTGCGCCAAACGGCGCGGATCCCTGGCCTCTTCGTCGGTCGGGATCACGAGGGTCCCCCCGGCCGTCAAGGTCCAGAAGATGCCCGCGACCGAGCTGTCGAATGCGACGCTCGGTACGAGAAGAAATCGTTCCGGAGCCGCGTCATAGACCTGAAAGCGCGCCCCGGTCGAGAACCTCAGGTTGTCGTGGGTCACGACGACCCCCTTGGGGCGACCGGTGGAGCCCGAGGTGTAGAGAATATAGGCCGGTGAATCGAATGAGATCTCGGCCGGCGGCCCCGCATGCCGTTCGGCATCGTTGAGGAGATCGACGTCGATCGTCACCCACGGTCCATTCGGAAGGCGGTCGCGCAGTTTGGAGGATGTCAGGACGGCGGCCACTTCGGCGTCTTCGAGCACGTCACGATTTCTCGCCACCGGATAGCCCGGGTCGAGAGGGACGTAGGCGGCTCCCGACCACAAGGTACCGAGTATTCCCGAGATCATCAGCGAGGATCGGTCGAGGTATAAGCCGACGCGATCCCCTCGCTTCACGTCGCAGGCGGAAAGCTCAGAGGAGATCGACCGCGCCGCAAGACCGATCTCTCCGTAGCTGTGACGAATGCCGCCGCAGATCACCGCCGGGGAGTGCGGAGATCTTGCCGACTGATCGATGATCTGCTGGGCCAGCGGGGCAGTCGGTATTGATTTCGGCGCAGGCCCCTCGGCCTCGGCACCAAGCGAGCTCTGCTGCCAAGCGCGCAGCAACGGCACCTCGGCCGCGGCGCGCTCGAGATCTTTCGGAAGGTGCTCGAGCAGCGTTTCGTAGTGGTCGAGCAGATGGCTCATCCAGGTTTCATCGAAACGATCCGAACGGTACTCGACGGCGATCTCGAGAGAGCTGTCGCCTTCGGTGACGAAGAGCGTCAGATCGAACTTCGGAGCACCCAGGTCGAGCATCATCGGTTCGAGCTGGGCGTCTCCGAGCTGGGGCGGATGGCCTGCTTCCTGATAGACGAACATGACCTGAAAAATCGGATGGCGATCGCGATGTCGCGGTGGCGCCAGCTCCTCGGCCAGCTTCTGGAAGGGGACCGAGGCGTGAGAGAGGACCTCTCTCACCTCGCGGCTGAAATCTCGAACCGCGTCCTCGACCGCCCGCTCTTCGTCGATGAGGCTGGATATCACCACAGGGTTCAGGAAGTATCCGATCATCTTCGCGGTATCGGGGTGTGAACGGGTGGAAACCGGCGTCGCGAAAGCCACGTGCTGCCCGTCGGTGTAGCGTTGCAGCAGCAGTCGGAAGACAAACGCGAAGACCATGAATGGGCTGGCGCCAGTGGTGGCGGCCAGGCCGCGAAGAGCCGCCTGCACCGAAGAATCAAGGGTCCGGCTGAGGATCCTTCCCCGCGCGGTCTCCGAAGCGCCTGCCGGCTTCTCGAAGTGCAGCTGGAGCTCTTCCGGCAGCGGATCGAGTCGCTGTCGCCAGTAAGCGATTCCCTCGAGGTGCGCGGCCGGATCACGCTGTTCCAGCCAGTGCACGTAGTCGTCAAACTGAACGCGCGGCCCGGTTGCCGAGAGCCGACCACGGTAGGCCTCGGCGAGCTCCGACCACAGCAATGAGAGTGCCTTTTCGTCGGCCAGAATGTGGTGGAGGAGCAGAACCAGGAGACAGTTGTTTCCCGGCCTTTCCTCGATCGACAGGAGCCGGATCAAAGGGCCGGTTTCGAGATCGAATGGCTTGCGCGCCTCGGCAACCGCCGTCTTCCGCCCTGCTCCCTCGCCTACTTCGTGCACCTCGATCGCGAGCGGGGTGTGAGGATTCACGGATTGGAGGACGGTGTTCCGGCGCGCCTGAAATGTCGACCGCAAAATACGATGTCGGGCAACCACCTCGTTCAGGCCGCGTTGCAGCTCGGAGAGGTCGAGCGGGCCGCGGACCTGATATGCGTCGCAGAGGTTATAGGCCGCCGATTGGCGGTCCATCTGGTGCACGAGCCAGAGGCTGTGCTGCATTTCGCTCAGATGAGCGGGGTGGTCCGCTGGACGCTGCGGGATCTCGGGAGCATGCGAACGCGCCATTACCTTCTTCAGGCGAAGGGCCTGCTCGAGCAGCTCGGTGCGTTTGTCGTCGTCTGGCGTGCTCATCCCGTACCCTTGTGGCGGATCTCGGTCCGGTGCAAGTGTATCCGGTCTGCTGGCGGCGGTGAGCCGACCGGCGGTGGTAGGATCCGACCGGACAGTCGACCATCATCAAGGGGACCCAATGAGCGGCTCCGCGTTGCGCCCGATGCGCATACTCGAGATCGAGACCTTCGGCCGCGGAGGGCTGATTCACTATGCCTACAACCTCTCGTGCGCGCTGGCCGAGCGCGGCCATGAGGTGACCCTCGTGACC
>CBDTWX010000008.1:0-26044 GCA_965364305.1 uncultured Thermoanaerobaculia bacterium | reverse complement strand
CTCGGACGCCGCGCCGTCCCACCCCGGCGCGCCGACGAGAGCCGTGTCCCCGGAGAGCGAGACACAGCGACCGAAGGAGTCGAAGTAGCTCGTGTCGGCCGGAATGAGCTTCTGCTGCTGAGCCCAGGTCGTGCCGGAGCGGACGAAGACGTAGGCCGAACCGGTTTCCCAGTCTTCTCCCACATTTCGCCTCACGTCCCCAACAACCACGGTGTCTCCATCGATGGCCACTGCCTTCCCGAAGTCCTGAAAGGCGGCTGGAGCGCTGGAGATCAGCTTCTGCTGCTGCGACCAGGTTGTTCCCGAGCGAGTGAAGACGTAGGCCGAGCCAATGTTGCTGTGGCCGGAGTGGTCGTCTTCAGGCGAGCCGACCACCAGGGTCTCCCCCGATATGTCCACGGCGTAGCCGAAAGCGGCGCCGTACTCCGGATCCCCGGCATAAACGCGCTGCTGCAACGTCCAGGTGCCGTTGTCGAGTACGAAGATGAATACCGAGCCGCAGTCGAAAACCGCTCCGAACTTGTGGTCGTAGGGAGCACCGACCACCAGCGTGTCGCCGTCGACCGCAACCGAGTAGCCGAACTGGTCGTTCTGCTCCGGTCGGTCCTCCTCCACCAGCTTCTGATCTTCGATCCAGATAGATTTGTCGCCGACTCCTGCCGAGACCGCCGCCGAAGACAGGCTCAATGCCAGCGCAGCCGCCAAGCCGGCGGCGATGACGCCAGTCATCCGTCGCGACGCGTATCCGGTCAACGGTCCCGCGTGTCGAGAACTCCGATTCATGATCCCTACCTCCAGTCACCGCACCGCCCCGCAGCGCTCGTGGGGTCTTTTTCTCAAGATAGGGTCCGAGCTGATCACGCGGTATCGCGAGTTCTCGGGATTTCAGGGAAAATGACGGTGGGGCCGGCTTCGGATGGGCCGGGAACGCGTCGACGCGTCGAGCTTTCCGGTATCGCTATTTCTGTTGGCTCTGACCCCCACCACCTCATCCGCACCACTCACCGCCGAGGACCCCGGCTGATTCGACAATAGGCCCTGGCTGCGGAGCACCTTCTCCGTTATCGGTCACCATAATAGAATCCGTTTCTCGATGTTCATCACGTCGAAGGAGAGGCGAAGTGAGCACACAATCCATCACCGATCTGGTCAACGGCCAACAGTCAGGCTTCTCCTTGCAGCAATGCTTCTATACCGAACCCGCAGTCTTTGACCGCGAGATCGAGCGGATCTTTCTCAAGGCGTGGCACTACGCCTGTCACGCCAGCCAGATCCCGGAGGTCGGCGACTATGTCCTCTTCGAGATGGCGGGCGAGTCGGTCGTCATCGTCCGCACCAAAAACGGCGCCATGAGCGCTCTGGTCAACGTCTGCCGTCACCGCGGCTCCCGGGTCTGTCTGGAGCCCTCCGGCCGGCGCAAGCTCCTCGTCTGTCCCTACCACGGCTGGACCTACGAACTCGACGGCGCATTGCGAACCGCACGGTACACCAGAGAAGGCTTCAATTCGGGTAACTACGGTCTCAAGACGGTCCGGGTCCGCGTGTTCCACGGCATGATATTCATCAATCTGGACCCCGATGCAGTACCGTTCGACCTCATCGAGCAGGACCTCGACGACCGGCTGCGGCCGTACCGTCTAGCAAACGCCAAGGTCGCAGCGCAGCGCACCTACCCAATTGATGCCAACTGGAAGCTCGCGGTTGAGAACTACACCGAGTGCTACCACTGCCGGATCGCCCACCCGGAGTACTCCAAGGCGCACAGCCTGGCGATACCCGAGCGAAGGACCGGCGAGCTGCAAGAGGCGATCGACGCCCGTTCGGCGGGCGTCGGCCTCTCGACCGAGTACTTCAGCCACTCGTTCGACCCGAACCGGCCGGTCGGTCTGGACACCGAGTACCAGCGATACCCGTTGTTCGACGGCTACCAGACTGGCAGCAAGGACGGAAGACCGGTGGCTCCCCTGCTTGGCGATCTGAGCGGATACGACAGCGGAGCCACCGATCTCCACATCGGGCCGATGACCTTCTTCCTCGCCTACTGTGACCACGTTGTGGTCTACCACTTCTCGCCGATCACCGTGAGCAGCTGCAGCTGCACGATCACCTGGCTGGTCAATGCTGAAGCGACGGAGGGCATCGACTACGAGATCGAGGACCTGGTGTGGCTCTGGGACGTGACGACCCTCGCCGACAAGAAGATCATCGAGAACAACCAGGCCGGCGTGGTCTCGAGGTTCTACGAGCCCGGACCCTACACCGAGATGGAGGAGCTCACCCAGCGCTTCGCCGAGTGGTATCTCGCCGTCATGCGGTAGCTCATCTGCGATCAGCTGCTCCGCCTCGGTCAGGGTCTCCTCGAAGGTTCTCGTGACCGCATCGAAGGCGTCCGGCTCGGTCAGGTCGTATCCAGGTAACGGTGATTACAGTAGGCGTCGCCCTGCATCAGGGTCTTGTCGCGCTCCATCTTGAACTTTTCGTTGAAGGCGGTCGGCCAAAAATAGTCCATGTTGCAGACCGCGGCGTGCCCGATCGGGCCGCCCAGCCCGGCGTCGCGAAAGACCTTCGCCCACACGCACTCGGTGACCCGAATCTCGAAGGCCTTTGCAGAATCTTCGACAATTTCGTGGGTCAGCAGGTTAGCGTACCTCGGCGGCCTGAATGTGGAGACGTAGGTCTGGAAGCTGGTGTCGGGGGATCTCTTGGCCTGACTTTGACCGGCCCTTCGACCGACGCCCTCCGAGTACACCTCGAGCAGCCGAATCAGCTCCTCCTCATCGAGCTCGGTCTGCAAAGTCTTGATGAAATCGATGAAATTTCCGTTTTGCATCGCGACCCTCTGTGCGGGGCTCATCTTCATCTCGGTCTCGAAGTCGAACTTGTGCCGTTGTTTTTCTTCCTCGGCATCCTGTTTTACCTTCTCGTCGGCCGCCAACGTGCCAGCCCACAGGCACGCCAGCGAGCATGCGGGCATCACCTGGGTGAGGAAGTTCCTGCGATCAACGACGTTGACAAGTTGCTCGGTCATGGGTCCCCCCTTTCGATGTTGAGACGTACGGCGGGGATCCCTCAAGGTTTTTGCGCGAACTCAGCGATTACCCTTGTTTTTCAATACTTCCCGGACCATCCTGCCGAAGACGCGTTCTTTGGCCCGGATCTCGTGCCGACGGGTGGAGTCCCGTCGCATATCGAGGTTCTCGGCCTCTTTGCGAAGACGCAGAAAACTCTCGAGCCGCTTGCCGTCGATGATTCCGTCTTCGACATCCGACCGAACGGCGCAACCGGGTTCCGACTCGTGCCGGCAGTCACCGAAACGACATCTCTGCGCCGCCTCCTCGATCTCCGGGAAAGCCGTTCCAACGGCCTCCGCGCTGAGCCACAGACCGAGCTCCCGCACTCCGGGCGTGTCGATCAGGCAGGCCCCACCCGGTAGGGAGACCAGCTCACGGTGGGTCGTCGTGTGCCTCCCCTTGCCGTCACTCGCCCTAATCTCGGAAACCGCAAATTTCTCCTCGCCCAACAGCCGGTTCGTGAGGGTCGACTTCCCGACCCCCGAGGGACCGAGCAGCACGCCGGTCGACCCGGCGGTGAGCTGTTGTTCAAGAACGTCCAGCCCGTCGCCGGTGACTGCCGAGACCGGCACCACCTCAGAAAACGGCGCCGCCCCCTGGGCCGTCGCGACCGCGGCATCCAGATCCGGGCAGGTGTCGGTCTTGGTCAGCACGATCAACGGCGTGGCGCCCCCATCCCACGCGAGCGCGGCGGCGCGCTCGATGCGGCGCGCGTTCGGCCCGCGCTCGTGGCTCTCCACCACGAGCACGAGATCCACGTTGGCGGCAACCACCTGCTCGAGATCCGCCTCTCCGGGACGCCGTCGCGCCAGCGCCCCGCTCCGGGGCAGGATGACGCGGACAACGTGGGAGCCTTCACGTTCGTCCAGGCCGACCCAGTCACCCACTGCCGGAGGGCCCTTCTCCCCGGCCGGGTCCAGGCTGCCGGCGATCGACACGGTCACGGCCGCCTCGGCCATCTGCGCCGTGGCCGCACCGCGATCGACGCGGATGACGCGGGCGGGTGTCAGATTCTCGTTGCGATGGTCTTCAAATGATGATTCGAATCGGTCGTTCCAACCGTAGAGCTCAAGTGTCACTGTCTGTCTCCTGTTGTCGTGGGCACGGCGGAGCGTACCCGGGTCCAGATGGGGTTTCGGGACGGCAGGGAGACGGGGCGGTGTCGGCAGACCGCAAGGCCCACCGTAAATCGCCCCTCAGGCGACAGTGGCTGCGAAATGGCGCTTCATACACGCGGGATGGTAGCACAAGGGTGGCTCTTACGGCACCATCCTGGCGTGCAAACCTCGCTGGATCTCTTTTACGGTCTGAGATCCTCGATATACGCGGCATCAACCCAATAGAGATCGGTGCTCCCGTTTTCCGGGCGCGATTGGGCGTCCTGAAGCGAGCTCCAGGTGATTTCGCCGGAAGCGTCGGAGAGTCGAGGTCGAGCCGAGGAGAAGAAGAAGTAGCGTCCGTCCGGCGACATCATCGGACAGAAGTCCGAGCGGTCCGCCGTCATCACCGCTGCCAGGTTCCGAGGCGGGCTCCACGAGTCGTCGACGCCGCGATAGCTGATGAAAAGCGAGCCGTCTTCGGGTCCGGTCATACGTCCGCGAGAGTTGAAGATGATGTAGCTTTCGTCCGGAGCGATGAACGAGTCTCCCTCGTTGCCCGGAGAGTTGAGGACCGGCCCGAGGTTCTCCGGCTCCTGATAGACACCGTCAACAAGACGGGAGCGATGGATGTCGGAACCGCCGATGCCACCCTCCCGGCGCGACAGGAAGTAGAGTGTCCCATCGTCGACCAGGCTCGGGTAGAACTCGTTGGCATCGGAATTGACCGCCTCGAGATTCGTCGGCTCCGACCACCCGCCGTCGGCCAACCGGTCGACATACCAGATGTCGAAGTTGTTTTCGAGTTCGGGACCGCCGGTGCGAGACCTGTTCGAGCAGTAGAATAGGCGCTGACTGTCTCGGGTGATGCAGAGATCGACTCCGGAATGCCCGCGAGTGAAGGAAACGCCCACTGGTTCGCTCCACACGCCATCGTCCTGCCTGGTCATCATGATCACCCAATCGAGTCCGGTGTCGACGGCGTAATAGAACTCCTTGCCATCCGCCGTGAACACCGAGTTGAGCTCGGCGAGACCGGTTGAGATCACCCCTGGGGCAAAAACCTCCGGTTCGGATCCGGGCGGGGTCTGCCCGAGATAGGGGCCGTTCAAAACGGGAAAGACGGGTTTCGGTGTCGGCGATGTGTCGCCGACCCCACGGTTACAGGCAGCGCTCACCACTCCGACTGCGATCACAAAGGCAATCGCCCGTTTCAGATGAAGATCCATCATCTGTCCCCCCCTGTGGTTTCGGTCTGAACTCGGCAACGCAACCATGATGAGATACGTGGCCAACGGCGGCCGGTTGCCGAGCTTCTAGAAAGAAATTGCGACGCAGTCTTGACAATTTGTGAGTCAGACCATATATTGGTAACCGAATGGTTACGAATAATCACCGACTCGACCTCATTTTTGCCGCCCTCGCCGACCTGACCAGGCGGGCAATCCTCGAGCGGCTTGCCGAGGGCGAGGCAACCGTGGGCCAGCTGGCAGAGCCCTTCGCGATCTCACGCCCGGCCATCTCGAAACACCTCAGGGTCCTCGAGAAGGCCGGTCTGGTTCGCCGTACCCGGGACGGCAGGCTCAGCCGGTGTGGGCTCGACGCGGCGCCGATGCGCGACGTTGCCGAGTGGGTCGAAAGGTACAGAGTGTTTTGGGAGTCACAACTGGAAGCGCTGTCGCGCTACCTCGAACATCAAAAGGACCGAAAGGAGAAAGAGGAATGACAACCATGACAGAGACGACGCTGAGGCTCAAACGGAAGATCGGGGCAGATCCCGCAACGGTCTTCGATGCCTGGACCGAGCCGGAGCATCTGAACCAGTGGTCCGCCCCGGAGGGCATGGCCGTCGAGGCCGAGGTCGACCTGAGAGTCGGCGGTCGATACCGCCTCCGGATGAAGAGCCCCGACGGCGAGATCTTCAACGCCGTCGGCGAGTATCAGGAGATCGATCGGCCCAACCGGCTGGTCTACACCTGGGGCTGGGAGGAGAAGGGGAACGACCACTATGAGACCAGAGTCACGGTCGAATTCCTCGATCGCGGTGGAGCCACCGAGGTCGTGCTGACCCATGAGCTCTTCCCCGACGCCGATCTGGCCGGCAAGCACAACGAGGGCTGGACCAGCTGTCTCAACCGCCTCGAGAGTCTGTTCAAAGTCTGAGAGCCGGCAACGACATCCGTGGGGGGCGGGGTTTAACCCGCCCTCCTTTTTGATCGATTCGGAACCCCAGCCAGCAGAGGTTCGTCGGACGTCGCGACTATCCGCGCTTTATTCAGTGCCCAACAGCTCGAGCACGGCAACGGTCATGGCCCGCACCCCCATGGTGACCGATGGCTCGGGATCGATCACGAAGAACGGTGAGTGGTGGGACGGCACGGCCGGGCCGCCCGACTCCTCCGCATCGAGATCCGCCTGTGGGGTGCCGCCGACCGAAAAGTAGCCTCCCGGAACGTCGTCCTCGGTCTCGACGAAGAAGGCGAAGTCCTCTGCGCCCATGCCCTCGCGCGGGGTGTCATAGATCGCATCCTCACCGAGCTCGCGCACAAACGCGGCGTGGAGTCGCTCGGCCAGGGCATCGTCGTTGATAGTTGGCGGAGTCGCCTCCGTGGACAGCTCGACCTTCGGCAGCCGGTCCTCCGGCATCCCGGCAGTCCGTGCAACGCCCAGTGCGATGCGCTCGATCCCGGCCAGGAGCTTGGCGCGAGCATCGTTGCTGTCCGCTCGGACGGTCAGCTGCAGGGTCACTTCCTCAGGGATGATGTTGTGCTTCGACCCGCCGTGAATCGATCCGACCGTCACGACCCCCGGTTCGAGCGGCGCCAGCTCGCGACTCACCAGGCTCTGCAACGCCACCACGATCTGCGCCGCCATGTAAATGGGATCCTTGCCCCTGTGCGGCGACGCTCCGTGGGCGCCCACTCCGTACACCGTAATGTCCACGCTGTCGCACGACGACGCAATGAGACCACCAGAGATGGCCACCTTGCCCGCCGGGTCGCCGGCTGAGACGTGGAACGCGAGAGCGTAGTCCGGCACCCCGAACCGCTCGTAGAGCCCGTCATCGAGCATCGCCTTGGCCCCACCGATCCGCTCCTCGGCCGGCTGACCGACGAACATCACCGTGCCCGACCAGCGGCCGCGCATCGCGACCAGGCGCCGGGCCGTGCCCACCATCGAGGTGATGTGGACGTCGTGGCCGCAGGCGTGCATCACCGGCTGCTCGAACCCCGTGATGTCGACCTGGGACGCGGTCGAGCTGTAGTCGAGGCCAGTGCTCTCGCGGATCGGCAGGCCGTCCATGTCGGCGCGGACCAGCACCAGAGGACCTTCACCGTTGCGCAGCATCCCAACCAGACCGGTGCCGCCGACCCCCTCGGTGACCTCGACACCGGTCGCGCGGAGCTCCTCGGCGAGTCGCTTGGCGGTCTCGTACTCGCGAAACGAAAGCTCAGGGTTGCGGTGGAAGTGGATGAAGAGCTCGGCCAGGGACGCCCCGTAGTCTGCGGCGACCGCCCGCGACAGCTCGTCCTCCGCAGCCAGGGGTGCAATGCACAGCAATGCGACGACGCAAGCCAACAGGATCTTTCTCATTCAATTCCCCCGAATCCGAATTGCGAACGAGGCTCACTATACAGAGGCGCCCCGGTCGGCGCCATATGGCCGGCCGCCGCCGCGTCCCGGCCGAAAGTCGGCACTCAAGAGAAACCGACTCGACATCAGCACCAGCCCCAGCACACGGGTTTTTGTCATCGGATGGCAGCCGTCGTAGAATCGTCAGTCATGCACAGCACTCTTCCGTGCATCTGCCACACCCACCCCATCTGAATCGGAGGATTTCATGAAGACGAGAGGTCTCTTTCCGCTCATCGCCCTTGCCTCGATCGTGCTCATGCCGGCTGCGGCCGGAGCCATCGACACCATCAACACCAAGTTCCTCACCGAGCCGGCCATCGGCGGGGACCACATCGCATTCGTCTATGCCAACGACCTCTGGGTGGCGGATGCCGAGGGCCTCCATCCCCGCCGGTTGACGACCGATGAGGGGGTCGAGTCGAACCCCGTCTTCTCGCCGGACGGCGAGTGGATCGCCTTCAACGCCCAGTACGACGGAAACACCGATGTCTACATCGTGCCGGTCGGTGGTGGCATTCCGACCCGCCTGACCTGGCACCCCTACGCGGACAACGTCTGCTCCTTTACCCCCGACGGCGGTGCCGTTCTCTTCCGCTCCGGGCGTAACGTCTTCACCAACCGGCATACTCAGCTCTTCACGGTTCCGGTTGAAGGAGGATTTCCGATGCCGCTCGCTCTGCCAAGAGCCTCCAAGGCTTCCTACTCCCCTGGCGGCTCCCGACTCGCCTACACGCCGCTCAGGGAGCGTTTCGGGGTGTGGAAGAACTACCGAGGCGGAACCGTGACCACGATCTGGCTCTACACCTTTTCGGATCACGCCACCGAGATGATTCCGCAGCCCGAGGGCCGGAGCAACGACACCGACCCGATGTGGATCGGCGACCGGATCTTCTTTATTTCCGACCGCAACGGCGAGTTCAACCTCTTCTCGTTCGAACCGGCGAGCGAAGCCGTCGAGCAACACACCCGGTACACCGACTTCCCTATCGTGTCTGCGTCCCACGGGAACGGAACGATCATCTTCGAGCAGGCGGGGACGCTTCACACCTACGACGTCGGAACCGGCGAAATCACCGATTTGGAGATCGGAATCGCGGCCGACTTGCAGGAGCTTCGCCCACGCTATGTCAAGGGGTCCGAGTACATCCGGAGCGCCGATATTTCCCCTTCCGGGTCTCGGGCGGTCTTCGAGTTTCGGGGTGAGATCATCACCGTCCCGGCGGAAAAGGGTGACCCGCGAAATCTGACCCAGACGACCGGAACCAACGAGCGCGACTCGGTCTGGTCGCCCGACGGCAGATCGATCGCGTATTTCTCCGACGCCTCGGGGGAGTACGAGCTGCACGTGGCGCCGCAGGACGGCAAGGGCGATGTGAGAACGTTCGCGCTGGACGGAACTGGCTTCTACGGCGGTCTCAGCTGGTCACCCGACTCCGAAAAGCTCGCCTTCGAGGATAACGGCCGCAACCTTTACCTCGTCGAGCTTTCGACGGGCGCGATCACACACATCGATTCCGAGCCGATCTACAACCCGGGCGCCTTTGGATCGATCGGGCCGGTGTGGTCGCCGGATTCGAGATGGATCGCCTACACGACGAACAACGCCTCGAACATGGAGCAGGTCTACCTCTACTCGCTCGATCAAGGAATCGTGCACGGCATCGCCGACGGTCTGAGCGATGTCGGAAACCCGGCCTTCGACCGCAGCGGGAAGTACCTCTACTTCTTCGGCTCGACCGACGCGGGGCCGGTCCGCCAGTGGTTCGCGATGTCCAATGCCGACATGGAGATGACCCGCAATCTCTATCTGGTCACTCTGCAAAAGGGCGTCCCCTCGCCGCTGGCGAAGGAGAGCGACGAGGAGGAGATCGAGGAAGACGAGGCTGAGAACGGCGACGAGGACGAGAAGGACGCCGAGGAGAAGGAGGAGCCGATCACGATCGATTTCGACGGTCTCGCCGAACGGATCCTCACGATCCCGATAGAAAGCGCCAACTACTTCAGCCTGCAGACCGGGGACGAGAACAAGATCTTCTACCTGAAGGCCGATGCGTTGGCCGGGGGTCCCGGCCAATCCGGGACCAAGCTGATGATGTACGACCTGAAGGAGCGGAAAGAGGAGGAGCTCTTCGAGGCCAACGCCTACGTGGTCTCCGCGAATGGGAAGAAGGTCCTTTTCCGGAAGGACCGCGCGTGGAGCATCGGCGACGCCGGCAAGAAGCCTGAAACCGGCAAAGGCGAGCTGAACATCGACGCCATCCAGGTACGGATCGATCCGCCCGCCGAGTGGGAGCAGATCTTCGACGAGGCGTGGCGCACCTACCGCGACTATTTTTACGCCACCAATTACCACGGTGCCGATTGGGAGGCGATGCGCGAGCGCTACCGTCCGTTCCTCGACGACCTCGCGTGCCGCTCCGATCTCAACCGCCTGATCCGCTGGATGGCCAGCGAGCTGGCGGTCGGACACAACAACGTCTTCGGCGGGGACTTTCTCCACGAAACGGAGACCATTCCCGGCGGACTGTTAGGCGCGGACTTCGCCATTGAAAACGGTCGGTATCGGATCACCAAGGTCTTTGGTGGGCTGAATTGGAACCCGGACCTGAAGTCGCCGCTCACCGAACCGGGGGTGGATGTCGTGGCCGGCGAGTACCTGCTGGCCGTCAACGGGGAGGATCTCCTCCCGCCGGACAATCTCTACAGGCATTTCGAGAATACGGCAGGCAAGAGAGTGGAGATCACCGTGGGACCCAGTCGATCGTTGGAGGAGGCGCGAACAGTGACGGTGGTTCCGGTGGAAAGCGAATACGCCCTTCGCAACCGGGACTGGGTCGAAAGCAACATCAAAAAGGTGGACGAAGCCACCAACGGACGCGTCGCCTACGTCTATCTCCCCAATACGGCGAATCTCGGTCACACCTATTTCAAGCGCTACTTCTTCCCCCAGGTTCATAAGGACGCGATCATCGTTGACGAGCGGTTCAACGGCGGCGGCCAGATCGCCGACTACTACATCAACATCCTCCAGCGACCGTACATCAGCCACTGGCACATGCGGTACGCGCAGGACCTGAAGACTCCGCAGGGTTCGATCCAGGGCCCCAAGGTGATGCTGATCGACGAGACGGCGGGGTCCGGTGGCGATCTCCTACCCTACATGTTCAGCAAGTTCAAACTCGGCAAGCTGGTCGGCAAGGCGACCTGGGGTGGTCTGGTCGGCATGCTCGGCTACCCCGGCTTGATGGATGGCGGCTATGTCACCGCGCCCAACGTGGCGATCTGGGACGAGGACGGATGGGTTGTCGAAAATGTCGGCGTGCCGCCCGACATCGAGGTCGAACAGACCCCTGCCGAGGTCATCGCCGGGCGCGACCCCCAGCTCGAGAAGGCGATCGAGATCATCCTCGACGAACTGGGGGCGAACCCCCCGCAAAAGCTCGAGCGACCGCCGTATCCGGTGCGCGTCTGGCAGGAGTGACGACACCGATACCGATAGCGGCAACGGTAACGGGCTCGGGCTCGGGCTCGAAGATGAGTATCAGTCATCGACCGTTACCAGAACCCTGCGGTGACTTTTTCGTAAGGAACTGTGAGGGCCGCCGCCACATCTGCATCGCGGCAGCCTGTTTTCTGTGTGTGCGACGGGGGCCTCATGACACGTTGGGTCTGGATTGCTCTTGCGGTCATCGCGATGGTCGTAGCGGGAGTCACCCTCGTGGCTCTGCCACGAGGTCAGGAATGGTCAACCTCGTCGCCGGAAGCCCTGGCCGAGTTCGAGTCGGGATACGACGCACAGAGAAAGGTCTACTTTCAAGAGGCCCGGGAGCACTACAGACAGGCGTACGAGATCGACCCCGAATTCGTCATGGCCAAGTTGAGATACGCCCTGGCCTTGAGCCAAGACGATCCAGAAGCTGCCGAAGAACTCTTCGCAGAGCTCATGGAAGCGGAGACATCCGGACTGTCGCCGCGCGAGAAGTTCCTCATTGGACGCTGGCGGGCGAATCGTGAAGGCCGGTATGACGAGGCGGCCCGGTTGCTCGAAGAGTACCACGCGAGGTACCCAACCGATCCATACATCCTGAATGTGCGAGCGGGTATCGCCTGGAATCGGGGTGAGCTCGACGAAGCGGCTCGTCTTTATCAGGAGCTTTTGGGCGTCGATTCCAACTGGGTGACGGCCTACAACGCGCTCGGCTACATCTCGATGATGCAGGAGCGTTTCGTCGAGTCCGAGGAGCACTTCAAGCACTATCGTTACATCGCGCCGGACCAGGCCAACCCGCACGACTCCCTCGGAGAGCTCTATATCACCACCGGTCGGTATGGCGAGGCCGAGGCATCTCTCGAACGGGCCATCGAGATCAAGCATGATTTCTGGGCGTCATACCTCCACCTCGCGATCATGAACGCATATGTCGGTAACGCCGAAGACGGGCGCGCGGTCATCGAACGGGCACGAGCGGCCGGCATGCCCGAGGCCGCGGTGGCCGAGATGGAGTGTCTCGCGCACTACTCCGAGCTGGTCAAACGCGAGGCGTGGCAGCGGATACTCGACGAGCGCAGCACGGAATGCGTCGCCGATGTCAGATCGGGGTATGCGGTTGTCGTCACGCACCGCGCCGCATCTCGGCTTGGAGACTGGGAGACAGTGCAGAGAATCGAAGACGATGCGGCCGGCAATCTCCTGGCGGCCGAAAGCGACGGCGATGAAGGGGACACCGTGACCCTCAGAGCAGTTCTCCACCACATGCAGGGGGTCCGAATGGCGATCCAGGGAGACCTCGCCGCCGCCGCGGAACGGTTTCAAGGAGCCGACGACAGGCTGACGTTTATCCGGGTCGACTCCGGCATGTTCAAACTGCTCAACCGATTATTCCTTGTCGAGACCCTGCGTGCCGGAAGAAAGGACGCCGAGGCCCACAAGCAACTCGCTTGGGTGCGGAACATCAACCCGGTGATGGTCGCTGAGTTCGAGACCTCCGGTTTCAGGCTCCTAGGGCTCGGACGGGGGTAGCTGAGGCAATCCTCCACCGGGCGGAGGATTGCGGGGCGAGCTTGCGCTCGCCATGAGATTGGGCGCACCCAGGTCTGATTCTCGGTATCGCTTGGCCCGCGGCCGGTTTTCAGCTTTCGAGCATCTCGCGAACGCGCCGGATGTCCTCGGGGCGGGTTCGGCAGCATCCTCCGAGGAGCTGCGCGCCAGCTTTTCGCCAGACCCGAGCCGCCTCGGCGAAGGTTCTCGGATCGGAGGGTCCGGTCCATACCTTGCTGGCGGCGTCCCAGAGCTCTCCTGAGTTGGG
Source organism: uncultured Thermoanaerobaculia bacterium (assembly GCA_965364305.1). GTDB lineage: Bacteria > Acidobacteriota > Thermoanaerobaculia > Thermoanaerobaculales > Sulfomarinibacteraceae > Sulfomarinibacter. The sequence continues at coordinate 12,934 of CBDTWX010000008.1, read as the reverse complement.
ATACACGACGATCGGAGGGTCGGTGACGTCGCGGATGTTCTCTACCAGGCTCGAGATGAAGACCGGTGAGGTGCAGTTGACCCCGACTGCAGCAACCCGGGGGATCGAGGCCAGATCCCTCACACAATCGACAATCGGTGTTCCGTCGCTGATGTGGTGGCCGTCGCGGCAGCTGAAGCTGAACCACGCCCAGACATCGGGCGTTTCGGCCAGCAGACGGGCCAGAGCGCGAGCTTCCTCTGCCGACGGGATGGTTTCGCAGGCGAGGAGATCGGCCCCGCTGGCGCAGAGAACCTCCCACCTGCGGCGGTGGAACTCGACCAGGCCGTCTTCGTCGAGATCGTAATCGCCAGTGAACTCCGCCCCGTTGGCGAGGTATGCACCATAGGGGCCGACGCTCGCGGCAACCAGCGGCCGTAGCCTGTTGTCGTGATCGGCCGCGTTCTCCCAAAAATCGTCCCGGACGGCAACCGCCAGTCGGACCGACAGCCGGAGGAACTCCTCGGCATCCTTCTCGGCGGCGCCGCGAGCCATGAAGCCCTCGATTGTCGCCTGGTAGCTCGCGCTGATGATGCAGTCGGCGCCGGCCTCGAGGTAGCGGCGGTGAACATCCCCAATGGACTCCGGCGCCTCCGCGAGCAGCCGGGCAGACCACAGGCCATCCCGGAGATCGAAACCATCGTGCTCGAGCTCCGAGGCCAGACCGCCGTCGACCACCAGAAAACCCGGCCCCTCGAGAAACGGTCGAATCGGGTCGAGACCGTCGTTCATGTGGGTGGATTATACAAAGGGTTGCCACCGCGTGACGGATTTCCATCGTCGCCGAAGATGCTGCAGAATACTCAGCGTTGGGGGTCCACCATGATTCTGAGCAACGGTTCTGAAATTCGTGGCCGGTTTCTGTTCGTGTTTTCGGTTCTTTTCTGCACGGTGCTCGTCTCGTGCTCGGCGCCGCCGCAGTACGACCTCATCCTGCGGAACGGCACGATCTACGATGGGAGCGGATCTGATCCGTACGTCGGCGATCTGGCGATCAATGGAGACGCGATCGCCGCGGTCGGTCTCCCCGGGAGGGCCCGGGGGCTCGTCGAAATCGATGTGGCCGGTCTCGCTGTGGCCCCCGGCTTCGTCAACATGATGTGCTGGGCCAACGAATCGCTGATCGAGGACGGGCGCTCGCAGAGCGACATCCGCCAGGGGGTGACCCTCGAGATCCTCGGTGAGGGCCACTCGATGGGGCCACTCAGCGAGGACATGAAGGAGGAGATGGTCGCTCACCAGGGAGATATCGTCTACGACCTCGAGTGGACGACCCTCGACGAGTACCTCCAATACCTCGAAAGACGCGGGGTCTCACCCAACGTGGCCTCGTTCATCGGCGCCGCGACGCCGCGGAGATACGTGATCGGTCATGAGGATCGGCCGCCGACGTCGGATGAGCTCGAACAGATGCGCGAGCTCGTTCGCGAGGCTATGGAAGATGGAGCGCTGGGCGTGGCTTCGGCGCTGATCTACCCGCCGGGCAGCTTCGCCGACACCGACGAGCTGATCGCGCTCGCCGAGGTGGCCGCGGAACATGACGGCATCTACATCTCACATCTCCGAGACGAAGGATCGCGCCTTCTCGAGGCGATCGACGAGCTGATCACGATCGCTCGCGAGGCCGACGCGCGGGCCGAGATCTACCACCTGAAAGCCTCGGGTCAGTCGAACTGGCCGCTGTTTGAGCCCGCAGTGGCCGCGGTGGAAAAAGCCCGGGCGGAAGGACTCCACATCACTGCCGACATGTACACCTACCCGGCCGGCGCCACCGGCCTCAACGCCACCATGCCTCCATGGGTCCAGGAGGGCGGTTTCGAGGCCTCGCTCGAACGTCTTGCCGACCCCGCCCAGCGGCGTCGAATCGCGCGCGAGATGCTCGAACCCTCGGACGATTGGGAGAACATGTATCTCGGTGCCGGTTCGCCGGACAATATTCTCTTGGTCGGGTTCAAGACCGAAAAGCTCAAACCGCTGACAGGAAAAACCCTGGCCGAGGTGGCCGAACTGCGCGGGACATCACCGCCCGAGACCGCCATGGATCTCATCGTCGAGGATCGAAGCCGGGTCGGGACCGTGTACTTCAGCCAGTCCGAAGACATCGTCCGGCGGGCGATCGCCCTGCCGTGGGTGAGCTTCTGCTCCGATGCGGCTTCGCTCGCCCCCGAAGGCGTTTTTTTGAAGAGAAACCCACACCCGAGGGCCTACGGCAGCTTCGCGCGGCTGCTCGGAAAGTACGTGCGAGACGAGCAGCTCATTCCCCTCGAGGAGGCGATTCGCAAGCTGACATCGCTGCCCACGAGCAACCTGAAAATCGAACGCCGCGGCAGCTTGAAGGAAGGATTCTATGCCGATGTCGTGGTCTTCGATCCGGAAACCGTTCAGGATCACGCCACCTTCGTTGCGCCCCACCAGTACGCTACCGGGATGGTCCACGTGTTCGTCAACGGCGTCCAGGTCCTTGCGAACGGGGAGCACACCGGAGCCACACCAGGGAAAGTCGTGCGCGGTCCAGGGTGGATCAAGAGATAACCGACATTCCCGCTGACCGCGGCGATCTTCGAAGTCGATACCATGGTCCGGGTTTGCAATTGCGCGTACCTGTCGAGCTGCCACTCACGGGGATCGCCGCACCCAATGAAAATCGGCGTTTCCAGCTTTTTGGGGAAAGGGAACGGCGCTTCGCGTGTTAGCCGGGATGGAGGCATCGATGAGCTACTTCTTCTACAAGATCCTGCACGTGTTCGCGGTCATTCTTCTTTTCACATCTCTCGGTACGCTGGCTGCGGCCGGCAGCGATGCGAGTGGGCGGCTCCGGCGTCTCGCGGGCATCGCCCACGGAGTCGCGATGGCTCTGATTCTGGTCGCGGGTTTTGGCCTGTTGGCGCGGCTCGGGCTCTTCGGGTCGATCCCCGGTTGGGCGTGGCTCAAGATCGGCCTGTGGCTCCTTCTCGGCCTCGCCGTGCTGCCGCTTCGCAGGCGGCCCGAATGGGCCGTCGGACTGTGGCCGCTCATTCCGATTGTCGGCGGGCTCGCCGCCTGGCTTGCGGTTGCGAAGCCCTTTTGAGGGTTCTTTCCTCTTGATCGCAAGCGCGAGCCCGATTCTGGACACCACGCCCATAACAGGCTGAGGCTGGAATAGACCGACCGCCACTGCGGTTCGCATTCGGATGGGCCGAATCCGCCAAAAGTGCGGCCGCGGCCGAGGAGACGAACATGACGACAGCAACGATCAACACAACGAGCCGGGTCGCCGACCTCGAAGACGAGCTGGCGAACTTTCGCTCGATGATGGAGTATGTCAACCGGATCCCGGACGACATTAGCCTCGCGAACATGGAAGCCTCTGGGAAGACCTTTCCCCTCAATGGTGTGCTTGGTGGTGACCACATCATCTTTCTCGACTTCAAGCGCCGCTATAACCTCGACGCACGAATCGCCGGCGCGCTGCGCAACGGTCGTGAGGGTGTCGCCCGCAGATTGACCGCCTGCAAGAATCGGGTCGGCGTGCTGCTCGCCGACGCGTCCGGCCACGGCACGACGGACGCCCTGCTCACCGCGATGCTCCACCAGGCCTTCCTGACCGGAGTTCTCTACGAGCTCGAGACTCGGGGCCACGTCACCACCAAACTCTTCGACATCCTCAACAACAGGTTTCACAAGTCATCCAGTATCAGCAAGTACCTGACGATGATCTATGGAGAGATCTCTGAGGACGGCACCTTCAGGTTCATCTCGGCCGGCCACCCCAAACCTTTGATCTTCTCCGCCGAGTTCGATTCCTTCGTCGACATCGACCCCGAAAGGACCAAGAACTTCCTTCCCGTCGGGCTTTTTCGCAGCGAGAACGACATCGACGAACAACCAGTTTCGACGCCCGTACCCGCCAACAAGAGCTACTCGGTCAACGAGGTCAGCCTGATGGGCCGCGGGGACATTCTGCTCCTCTACACCGACGGCATCTCGGAGCACGCCGACGCTCAGGGGCGTCTCTACGCCCCGGAGCACCTCGAGGGCACTATCCGCCGCGTCAAACATCTTCAGCCAAAAGATATTGTCGCCGCCATCCGCGAGGATTCCGGGCGCTTTTCCGCCCCTCGGGACGACACGAGCCTGGTTGTGATCAAGAAGACGTCCTGAGGTGCCACTCTTCGCATTGTTCGCCTTCGACGCGTTGAAATATTCGAAGCAGCAAATTCGAACCAAGCGAAGGGTGGCGCCTGTGTTTCGCGTCTCACCGCACTATTCCTCGGCCAGCCGGTCGACCAGGAGCAACAGGAAGAGCGAGCACACGATCGCCGCCTTGGCTCCGCTATCGATGTCGTCTCCACGGATCGGAGCCACCAGCTGATCGAGCAGCCGCCGCCGTTCGGCCGAACCGAGATCGGGCTTTTTGCGGGACGCCCAGAACCAGAGCTCGTCGTAGAGGTACCAGGCGGCCTCCCTGAACACCGAGGCCAGCTCGCCGCGCCACGCCCTGACATGCTGGCGCGTGGCGAGCACGGCGAGACCCTCGCTGACCGCCGCCGAGAGGAGACGCCTGGCCCATTCGCCCGCGTCCTCGGCTTCTGCGAGTTCGGTCGCGACCACACCGCTCAGGGAGCCAACCTCCATCATCGACGCACGTTCCGAGTGGCCCCTGGAAGCGGCCCCGGTCGCGAGCCGGTCGAGAAAGAGATGGAACTCGGCGAGGAGCGCAAGCGTCTTGGAATCAGGAGCGAGGTCTCGACCCAAGAGGTCGCCTCGAAGCTCCCAGACCGCCGCCGGCGAAGGCCCCTGGATCACGGTGTACAGACTGCGCGGAAGGTCCATGCTGCCACCGTACCACTTCATCTCGATCTGCGGACTGCTGCAACTCGTCCTGCCGCTCCTATGAAACTTCGACGCACTGGTTGTGGAAATCAGGTCGCAGGGTGCGCCGTATACGAAATCAATAACAGACCTATCAGGATCAGAGACAGATGACCGCGGCAGTGAACAGAGGCAGGATGCAGGGCCAGAAGACGGCGACAGCGATCAGCAACAGACGACAGCGCCAGTTTTCGGGGTCAGGAGCAGCGACAGTTGACAGTGGCCGTGACAGGCGTCAGCGGCGGGAACCGTGTAAGCCCCCACCCACCCGATGCCGGATGCGCGATGCTCGATGCTCGATTCGCCCACCGACCCAAGGCTGCCCACAGATCACGCAGATCGACGCAGATAGTTGCTGCCCCTGTTGGCTGTCGCTGTCATCTGTCTCTGGACACTGCCGCTGTCTTCTGGCGCTGACGACTGCCGCTGATCCTGGCGCTGTTTCTGCAGCTGCCGCTGTCTCGGGCACGGAGCCGGAGACGGGCCGGATCGCTCAACTGCGCCGAGGTTCACCAAAAAAAAGGCCCGCCCCTCCGGGGGGCGGGCCATCGAGTTCCTCCGCAAGGTGGATCAGAACTCGATCCTGAAACCGACCTCGTAACGCCTCGGTGTGGACCAGTCGATGGGGCTGCCGAAAGCTACCTGCCCGTCGCCCTCGGGATCGGCGCAGCCGTGAGTCTGCTCACAAACGTCCGTTGCGTTGAGGGGTCTTTCGGTTGAGGTCGCATTGAGCACCGAACCGATCAACACCAGCCGAATCTGCTGGCCGACGGTGAACCCCTTTGAAACCTGCAGATCGAGGTTGTGGTTGGTGTTGCCCTCGCGTGTGCCGCGCGGCTCGGCGAAGACCTCGGTGTTGGGGGGCGCCCCGGGGAAATCGTTGTCGAGGGTGTTGTAGCGGAACTTGTCCTGCCACAAGAAGTCGAAGCCGAAGGTCCAGTCGCCCTTGGCCATGAAAAAGCCGTTCAGCTTCACACGATGAGGCCGGTGCATCATCGTGTAGCCGTACATGTTCATCCATTCCCACGGGTAGGTGTCGAAATCACCGTTGAAGTAGTGACGGGTGTCGGCCGAGCCCTCCGACTTGGAGTAGGTATAGGACGCCAGCAGGGTCATCCAGCTGTAGGTACGCGTCTCGAATCTCGCGGTGAAGCCCTGGTAGTCGCGTTCGGGGTAGTTGAAAATGAGGAAGTTCCCGCAGTCGGCATCCGGGCTCGGCTCGTCCAGGAAATTGCCGCGGCAGGTGTCCTCGATGATGTCGCGGGTCTTCTTGTTGACATAGCTGAACTCGATCGAACTCCGGTTCCACAGCGCGCGCTCGTAGGAAAGCGCGAACTCATCGGCATAGGTCGGTTGGAGGTTGGGATCCACCTCGGTCGGCGCGCCGGCGGCCTGGGTGAAGAACGGGCCCGCCCAGCCGGCCGGGTCCCATCCATCTGGATCTTCGATCCATTCCCAGTGCAGCTCATCGGCCAGGTTCTGGCACTCCTCCGCACTGAGGTACATGTCTCCGACACCGCGTCGGAACATCCCGTAGGTGCAGCTCGCATAGTAGTAGCGCCCACCGGCAGCGGTCGACAGGAAGCTCGGCACCGACGAGTTGGCCGGGTGCATGAAGCGGCCCCAGTTTCCACGCACGATATTGGTGGCGTCACCGGTGATGTCCCACGCAAAACCGAGCCGCGGTTGGATCTTGTCGAACCAGATCCTCTCAGTGCCGTCGTTGTCCTTCCAGGTAATGTCGTCCCAACGGAAGCCGAGCTTGAGGGTCAGGTTGTTCAACGGCCTCCAGGCGTCCTGGGCGAAGGCGCTGTACATGTTTCCGATGTAGTCCTCGGGCGGGATGGTGTCCCTGATCTGCCAGTAGTAGGGATGGTTGAAATCCTCATAACGGGTATGGTCCATGAAGAACGAACCCGTCGTCCCCGGGTTGCAGCCATAGACCCCGTCCGAAGGTGCGGAGCTGCAAATGGTGCTGGCGTTTTCCATGAACTTGCCGTACTCGAGCCCGAACTTGAACTCGTGGGAACCGGCGAGATCGTCAACGAACCAGGTGAGGTCGGTGGCGATCTCGTCACGGTCACGGTTGGACAGCTCCTGGCGATCGTAATTCTGGGTATAGAGATCCGTGAAGTAGCTGTAGTGGGAGATCACATCGGGTCCGAGCTTGGGGTTCTGGTCGAGGGTGGAGCGCTTGATGCCGATGACAGTGTTCCACATCAAGCTGTCGGAAAGAACGCCGTTGAGCTCCGCGTTGGTGATGAAACCGCCCTGATCCCGGTACGCCATGGCATCCGGGTCATGGTACTGAGCGTTCAAGGCGTTCGCGTTGTCGATGGTCACCGGGTCGCCCGAGTATTTGCCCACCGCTCGCCAGCTCGGGTCGGCCTGCCAGCTGAGTTTGGCGAATGGATAGTTGCCCTCGAACGCCCTGGTGTTGGTTGAGAAGGTCGGTGTCCGGTCGTCCTGGACGTACTCGTAGGCGACAAAGAACCACAGCTTGTCCCTCATGATCGGACCACCCAGGGTTGCGCTGATGTCCATGAACGACGCATCCAACTCGTTCGCGTCGTAGTGTTCTCCGCTCTCGTAGAACGACGCGTTGCGGTAGCGGGCGTCGAAAGTCCCCGAGAATTCGTTGCCACCCGATTTGGTGACCAGGTTGACCACGCCGCCGATGGTCCGACCATATTCGGCCTCATATCCGGCGGTCTGGAACTGGACCTCTTGGATGGCGTCGTAGTTGAAGTTGGCGGCAAAGGTCGAGGTGATCGGGTCGGTGGTGTCCATGCCGTCGATGTAGTAGGTGTTTTCACCCGAGGTCGACCCGAAGACGCTCGGGTTTCCGGCGGACTCGGTCGAGCTGTCAGCACCGGCGGCCTGGTACAACATATTCTGATAGCTCCGGTTGGCCGAGCCGATGGCGGCGTTCTGCAGGTACTGCGCGTCAAATGTCTGCTCCATCGCCACCTGGGTGGGGTCGACGACCGGGGTCTCGGCCGTGACCTCGATCTCGTCTTCGAAGGTGCCCCCATCGGGCATCGTGATCAGCACCGAGGCCGCACCGCCAAGCGGGACCTTGACCTCGTTGCGCTCCTGGGTGACGAAACCAGGGAGAGCCGCGTTGACCGTGTAGATGCCCACCGGCAAGCCGAGGATGGCGAACTCACCCGCCGAATCCGTGATCGTCGAGCGTTGACCGCCGAGCAGGGTTTCGGCATTGACTGTTACCGTGACGCCCGGAAGCGGCGCCGCGTTCTGGTCCGTGATCGTACCGATCAGCCGGCCGGTCGTCACCTGCGCCGTCGCGGCCGTCGCCACAAGCGTCGCCGCACACAGGACCAGGGCACAACGGAATAATTTCGATCTACGATTCATCGATACCTCCTTTTCCAATCAACCGAAGATTCGGTTCAGATAACGTCGGGTCGGGTCGCTTCATCCATCGCAAAGCAATGCACGACGCCGTCATCGCTGCCCTACGAGAATGACTTCAAATCGTTTGCTTTGACAGGTTGCGGATTTTTCATCGCCACTATGAGCAGAATTCATGGATCCGAGGAGAAACCGCTCCTCAGCGTCTTTTCGGCCGGGATGGAGGTCTCGTCGGTGGCGGCACGCCACATGTAAAAACTCGAATTCTTCGGCTGCCTTCGTCGTTCTCGCCGTTGGCGAGCGACCTCAGAGCCAGCCGCGGGGGTTCCTCTCCAGCTCCAGACGACGTACCTCGAGCATCTGACCGAGACGCCGGAAGGTCTCCGGGTAGCGGTCCGAAACGTCGTAGGACTCGTTCGGGTCGCGGTCGAGATCGAAGAGCCACGGTCCTCGCCGTACCCAGAAACCGAGGCGGAAGTCCGGGGGGTTGCCAAACGGCACCCGGTGCCGGTCGTGGTATTTGAAATGCCCCTCGCGCAACGCCCGCAAGTGGCCGACCTGGTAAAACCAGATCGGTCCCCGCGGCTCGCCCGCACTTCCGTCGAATCGATCGACCAGGCTCGTTCCGTCGATGATGCGATCGGGTGGGGGCGGGAGCCCGGTCAGCTCGAGGACCGTCGGGAACAGATCGATCCCGATGACCGGCTCTTCATCCACCGCCCCCGATGCGATGCGACCCGGCCACCGGGCGACGAACGGCACTCTCATCCCGCCCTCGAAGACATCGAACTTGCGGCCACGGTGGACGCCCGGACTTCCCTGGAACCACGGGCCGTTGTCCGATGTGACGACAACCAAGGTCTCACGCGCCTTGCCGACGCGATCCAGAGCGTCGAGGACAGACCCTGTGCTCCAATCGAGCTCTTCCACCACATCTCCATACAGGCCGGCGGCGGACCGACCACGTCGATCGGCACCGACGTGAAGCGGAATGTGGGGAAAGGTGTGGGCCAGATAGAGAAAAAACGGCCGTTCATCCGTCGCTTCGATAAAAGCCACCGCGTGCTCGGTATACCGCCGGGTCAAGGTCGTCTGATCGATCGGGTGATCTTCGACGATTCGCCGGTCCTTCCACACGATGGGTTCACCCTGGTCGTTCGAAAACAGGAGGCCGTAGAACGAGTCGAAACCCATATCGTTGGGAAGAGACGGCGAGTGGTCCCCGAGATGCCACTTGCCGACAGCAGCCGTCGAATAACCCGCGCCCTTCAGAACCTCGGCCAGGGTGATCTCCTCCGCAGGCAGCCGGCGGTTGAGACCGCCCAGCCGTTCCAGGTAATCCTGCCACGATCCCGGCACCTGCACCACGTGATCGAGGGCGGCGTGCACCGCGTACCGGCCGGTCAACAACCCGGCACGCGAAGCCGAGCAGTAGGGCGAAGGCGAATAGGCATCTCGAAACAGCAACCCCTCGCCCGCGAGCCGGTCGAGACTCGGGGTGGCGATCGACTGTCCGCCATAGGCGCCAAGGTCGCCGGGGCCGAGGTCGTCAAAGAGGATCACGACAAGATTCGGACCCTTTTCCCGCGTTGCGGCGAATTCGGGCAAGCTTTCGAGATAGGCTCGCTTCAGGGCGAGATGCAGCTCGTCGTCGTTCTGACGGTAGAGTGCGATCCGGGCGGCGAGGTAGAGGACGACGATGACGACGACAACCGAAAGGACCGCGAACCCAACCCGGAAAACGGCGCGCACCTTCCGGCCGACTCGGGCCGGCCATTCGCTCGATGGACGATCGGGCTTCATCCCCCCCCAACCTCCGGCGCTGGATAATCATTCTGACGTTATCACAGGTGATGTCGGCGAAGGCCCCCAGCCGGTGGAACAACTCAACCCTCGTCGCGTACCTCCCTCCAGCGCCCGTCGCGCGGCAGGGGGACCCATGCATCAGTCGAACCGGAAGTTCTCACACGTTCTCTTTGTGCTGCTCATGGCCATGGTTTCGTGCTCACCGGACAACCCGGCCCTCGACCAGCCTTCTGTCTCGGCTGAGGCTCGCGATCCGGCTCTCATCGCCTCCGAATTCAAACTGCTGCTGCCCGAGCTGTTTGCAAATGCACGAATCGCCGGGCTCAGCTTCTGCCTGATTTCCGGTTTTGAAATCTCACACTGCGGCACGCTCGGCGTCACCGATGCGGAAACCGGAAAGTCGGTCCAATCGACGACAGTCTTTCAGGCGGCAAGCCTGAGCAAACCGGTGTTTGCCTACACGATCTTGAGGCTCGTCGACCGGGGCGTGATCGCCCTCGACACGCCGCTCCTCGATTACATCGGCGAGTCGGCCGCGCGGAATGCCCACCTCGGCGAGGCTTTTGACGATCCCCGCGTCCACGCGATCACCGCGCGGATGGTCCTGTCCCACACCTCCGGCTTTCCCAACTGGCGCCAGAAAGATCGGCTCGAGATCATCTTCGATCCCGGTGAAAGATTCGGTTATTCCGGCGAGGGCTTCGGCCTGCTGCAGAAGACCGTCGAGCAGCTCACCGGCTCCTCCCTCGAGGAGCTGGTCACCAGCCTCACCTTTGAACCGCTCGGGATGGTGGACTCGACCTTCAGCATGGCCGGGCTGGACCTCGCTCGCTACGCCTGGCCACACGACGGGATGGGAGTTCTCACACCCAAACCACCAGATTTCGAGAGTCGTCTGCAGAAGGCCCGCGCACACGCCGCGGCGACCTTGCTCACCACGGCGCCAGATTACTCCCGTTTCGTGATCGCCCTGATGACCGGTGTCGGCCTCGAACCGGAAACCCACGGCGACCTTCTTCGGCCCCAGGTCGAGGTGGACGACGACGGGACCGTAAAGTGGGGTCTCGGCGTCGGCCTGGAAAAAGCGCCCGGCGGCCACCGGGTATGGCACTGGGGCGATAACGGCGACAGCAAGGCGTTCTTCGTTGCCGACCCGCAGCGGGGCGACGGGCTGGTCTATTTTGCGAACTCCGTCAACGGTCTCAGCATCGTCGGCGATCTGCTGGAAGTCTCGATGAGCGGACCGCACCCCTTGCTCGATGGCGCCCTTCTCTCGAGCTATCCAGCCCACGACAGCGCGGATTTCCGTTTTTCGTCGGCGGTCTATCTCGACGGAACCGAGGGCGCAGTCGCGCTGGTGCGGCAGTTCCAACGGAACGGCAGAACCGATCGGGTCGCCGAAGCAACGGTCAACCGAATGGGCTACTGGCTCCTCGGTCAGGATCGTATCGAGGAGGCCATTCGACTGTTCGAACTCAATGTCGAGCTTTATCCTGAAGCGTGGAATGTCTACGACAGCCTCGGAGAGGCGCAGCTCGAGGCAGGTCTGCGCCACGAGGGTCTGACCAACTACCGTCGGTCGCTCGAGCTCAACCCGGAGAACGACCACGCGCGCACGGTTCTGGCCGAGGAAGGCATCCTCGTGGACTGACCAACCGCTCGTCCCCATTCGACAAAAATCAGAGCCTCGAGCTGATCATCCGAAACCATGATCTCGGATGAGCCGAACGTTCAAACGTTTCACGTTATGACGTTGCGATGCGGGGGCTGGCGGGATCTGCGTCAATCTGCGTGATCTGTGGGCTTCTTGTCCTGGGAGGGTGGGCGAAACGTCCCAACGTTCTGATGTCCCAACGTCCCAACGTTCCAACGTTCCAACGTTCAACGTATCAATCGAGCGACAACCCATAGTAGCGAAAGACATTCGCGCACTCGAGGCAGTGGCGTGCGTGGCGGCGCCAACGACGGACGTAGCGCGACTTCGGCGGGACAAGAGCCAACATCTCCGGGCTGACGTGAGCGCCGCTTTCGGGGATCGACGGCACGCGACGGTGGCGCAGTGTGAAATCAGGCTCCGCCATCCGACCCATGATCTCGTCAAGCGCCCGACGTCCACCGCGGTTTGCGTCTCCCGCACTCATGTGCTCTGTGTCTCCATGCGCCATTCGTGATGCCGAGTGTAGCGCGGAACGTCCGAAGCTTCTAATACATACTTCCCTCACTCGTCTGCCCTTCGGCGGTCAAGCCGGGATTTCACGACGCTCGCGCCACTGCGCGGCCCAGCCAGGAACGATGCCGGTCCACGGACCGAGCCCCAATGGCATTACCGCCGCGAAGATTGCGACATCCGCCCGGCATGATTGAACGCATCTCTCGTCCACGATGCCAGTCGGTCGATCAGAGCTCCTCCACCGCAGAGCGGTTCCTGCCTCCGTTCTTCGCTCGATACAGGGCGCGGTCCGCCATGTTGAGGATGGCCGTGGAATCCACGCCGTCCATCGAGGCGACAACCGCAGCGCCGAGGCTGATCGTGACGTCGAACGACCCGGCACCCGTGACCACGGGTCTCATTTCGCAGGCGAGGCGCGCCCTCTCCATCACCTCGAGCGCGGAGTTTTTGTTCGACGGAAAGAGAATGGCGAGGAACTCTTCGCCACCGATTCGCCCGAGAATATCCGCAGTGCGAAGGGTTCCGACGATACGGCGGGTCACCTCTCGAAGCACCTCGTCTCCGGCCAGATGTCCGACCGTATCATTGATGTTCTTGAATCTGTCGATATCGATCATCACCGCGGACAGAGGCCGGCTTTCCCGCCGCGCGCGCGCCATCTCACGTTTGAGAAGATCGAGGATTGATCGGCGG
>CBDTWX010000007.1:0-26226 GCA_965364305.1 uncultured Thermoanaerobaculia bacterium | reverse complement strand
CCGCCTCATCCGTAGACCTCGCATCCTACCGGCGCGATGGGGACGCATCCGGACGGCAGTGGTCACTGATCTACCGTCCGGCGGGGAGTTGACGGCCCCTGAGCTGTCCGCAGGCCGCAGCGACATCTGCGCCGCGCGACCACCGAACAGTAACGGTCAGACCGGCATTCCGCACGACACGGGCAAAATCATCGACGGTCTCGACCTCGGGCCGACGAAGCTCCGGAAAAAGGTCGGAGTCTTCGTTGAGAGGAATCACGTTGATCTTTGCGGGGATCTCGCCGATCAATCTCGCGAGGGCTCGCGCATCGGCTGTGGTGTCGTTGAATCCGCTGATCAAGACGTACTCGAAGGTGATCCGCCGGCCTTTTTCAAGGGGAAAAACACGAAGCTCGGCAAAAAGGTCGTCCAGCGGATACCGCCGGGCGATCGGCATGATGCGCTGGCGGCGTTCCTGGTCGGGAGCATTGAGCGAAAGCGCGAGCTTGGGCCGCCGCGGGAGTCTTCCAAGCCAGCGGATTCCCGGAAGAACTCCTGCCGTGGACACGGTGATTCGTTTCAGGCTCACCCTCTCCGAAAGACTTTCCAGGGATTCTCCGAGATGGCTCGTGTTGAGTAGCGGCTCGCCCATACCCATGAAGACCAGATTGACGCGCTCTGCGTCGTCGTCGAGCATGCGCAACATGATTCGATACTGGCCGACGATCTCGTCGGCGCGAAGGTTCCGGCCAGGGCCCATGGCACCGGTGACGCAGAACGTGCACCCGGCCGCGCAACCGGCCTGAGACGACAGGCAAAAGGTAGCCTTGGGACCTTCACGCATGGAAACCCCCTCGACGGTCACACCATCCGTCAATCGAAAAAGGTACTTGCGTGAATCATCGGCGCTGGCAACGACCTCGAGGACGTCCGGCTCCGCAATTTCGAATCGCTGCGCCAGATTCTCTCTCATAAAGACGGGTAGATCGGTCATCTCAGAAAAGGCGGAGGAGTTTCGGTCGACGATCCAACGCGCCACCTGGCGGCCACGGTATTCGCGGTCGACGAAAGGTGCGATGAGCTCCGAGATTTCCGCCGTTGTGCGACCGACGAGATTTGTCTTTTTCGTCATGAAAATGTGAATTCAGACGGAATCTTTGTCATGCCCCGGAGCGGGTCGTGAACCCTTGTTGGATCGCGAACGGTGGCGGCTCGTCGAGATCCCGAGCGACGAAAGGAACCTCGCATCTGCAGTGTCGATCCGGTACTCGGGGCTTGAGCTGTTCTCGGCATCAACGTGGAGCCGCAGGGTGCCGCGTTCCACCTCGATCGAACCATCGTCGCCGCAGGCAAGCGAGGTTTCGAGAAGCATCACCGCCCGCCACCCATTGTCGTGGAGCTCCTCGAGGCAGGCGCGCACCTCATCTGACCTCACGACGGAACCGTGAACTGCCTTGCCGAGCCGACGAAGCAGCTGCTGGAGCTTTTGGGTTCGGGACTCTTCCATATTCCTCCATCCCAACAACCGAAAGTCGATGGTGGATGTTCCCATCGTACCTCATTGCTCCCGACGAAAGCATTTGCTAGCGTAATGACGTTCGATGCCAGATATACCTTCACCGTGGATTCGCGACCAAGAGCTGAGGGGTGACGCCTCGACCAGGACTTACTCCCGACTCTGGGACGCCCATGACAGAACCGCCATTCTGGTGCGATATCCTCACGTCGATCGGCGAAGCCTAGCCCGTGATCTCGAAGTCCGTGACTGGTGCCGTCGGCAGGGTCTTCGGGTGCCGACGGTGATCGACCTTGATCTTGCCCAAGGTTGGGCTATTGTCGAGGACTTCGGCGGGACGGACGCCGAGCAGGACATGACCGCCGTCGAGGCGGGAGAACGAGTCGCTCTGGGGATGCAGACAATCGCGCCGCTGGAGATTCTTGCCAAGATGGAGCCGGAAGATCTCCCAAGCTGGAACGCTCCGCTGGATCGGCGGCGCCTCCGATGGGAGCTGTCAGGCCTCGAGCTGTGGTACCTCCGGCACCGTTGCGGAGTGGAGCCGTGCCCAGAGATCGGCAGCTGGCTGGATTGGCTTGCGCGGGCTGTCGCCGGGCACCCCAGAAGAGTGTGTCACCGAGATTACCACCTCAACAATCTTTTCTTCGTCAGCGCGAGAGAGGTGGGTTTGATTGACTTCCAAGACATCCTGGTGGGTCCAGACACCTACGATGCGGTGTCGCTGCTCGGTGAGCGGGCAATGCCCCTGATCCTTGGCGAAAGCGATCGCGACCGCATACGCCAGGCCTGGGCCAGACGCACCGGTGCCGCCGCAGGTTGGAGAGAACGCTGGCGCCTGGTGGCGATCCAGCGCGGTCTCAAGGTGATGGGGACCTTTGCGCGACTTGCCGCGTCGGGTGCTCAAGGCTATGAAGGCTGGCTGGCCGCCCAGGCTCGGATTCTCGCGCATGAGCTCGCGGCCGTCGATGCGCCTCCGGAACTGGTCGAGCTGGTAAAACCCTGACGACACCTGCGCGGGCGGAGAGGTTCGGACACCTACGGATGTCGTGCGCCGGTGGATTGAGTTCCGAGAATCTGTGCCTCCGGTGTTAAACTATGGGCTGCGTGCGCAACCCACCATGGTGAGGGGTCGACGCAGACCTGGGAGGTCAACATGTTCGGAAGTCTCGGTCTACCCGAGTTGCTGATCCTGCTCGCGATCGTCGTCCTGATCTTTGGAGTCAACAAGCTCCCCCGGCTCGGCAAGGGTCTTGGCGAAGGCATCCGCAACTTCAAAGACTCGGTGAAATCGGATACAAAGAGCTCGCAGAACGACTCGGACAGCGGTTCTGGCGAAGAAAAAATCGAACCCTCCTGACCTGCTCCCGCGAAACGGTCCTTCCTGCTATCCTGGGGGGTATGGTTGAGGACTATCGCAGTACACCAACCAGCGTCCAATGCATGAGCAGCGCCAAGCTGGCGCATTTTTTGAAACGTGAGCCCCGTTCAGCGTCCGCGACCGATCTCGATTTAAACCAGATCTTCCGCGAGCTCCTCGAACGGGCAAACGAGTTCTTACCGTCTGAAGCTGGAACCATTTACCTCGACGACCCACTGATTCTGGAAGATGACGAGGTCGACCCCTCTCTCGTGGTGATCGCCGGTTTCGGTCCAAAGGCCGAGGGTGTCATCGAAGAGCGCTTCAACATTCGCTCCGGGATCATTGGCGAGGTCTACAGAACCGGGGAACGGTACTCGACCACCGATCCGTTCAACGACCCTATTTTTCGCAGCGGTCCCGGACTGCGGATCGGTTTCAGGATCGAATCGGTGGTCTGCGCGCCGCTCAAGGTAGAGGGCCGCACGATCGGCATCATCGAGCTTCTCAACCACAGTGGTGGGACCGGGTACTCGGAGGCCGATCTCGACCTTTTGGGGCTTTTCGCGCAGACCATATCGCTCGCCATCGTCAACGCCATCGATGCCCAGCGCTCGAAGGAAATAGCCAAGCTGGACGAGCTTACCGGTCTTTACAACGATCGGTTTTTGCACAACAGCCTGTCGCGGATCATCGAACACGCGATTGCCAGCGGCACCGAGTGTGGCGCCATCTTTCTTGATCTCGACCACTTCAAAGAAGTCAATGACACCCATGGTCATCTGGTCGGCAGTCGCTTGCTCCGCGAGGTTGGTGCCACCCTCAAACAGATCGTCCCGGGAAATGGCCTGACCGCTCGCTACGGCGGCGACGAGTTTGTCATCGCCCTGCCCGGCGGTGGCCGCCAGGAATGTTATTGGGTGGCCGAAACTGTTCGTCAGAACATCGCAGAAACTGCCTATCTGATCGCCGCGGATCCCGATGACCCCGACGCGGGACCCACCTTGAGGCTGGAGGGAGCGATCACGTGCTCGATTGGTATCGCAACCCTGCAATCGGACGTCTTGCCGGATATCACCGCGACCAACAGCGGTCCCGAGAGGGCGAAGGACGAGCTTTTGCGGAGGGCCGATACCTGCATGTATGCGGCCAAGGAACTCGGACGAAATCGCACTGTTCCATACTGGAACCTCGCGCAGATGCGCGCCACGGGGACCTAGCCCGGACTATTCACCAATCTTCGGCTGCACGGCCCGATGCATCGCATACAGGTTCAGTGAAGCTCTATCTGCGTTATCTGCGTGATTTCTGGGCTTCCGATCTGGGTGGCCGCGCGGCTCACGTGATCGCAGCGCCGACGCCTGGTGCTGGAACAACCCCGGCTCGCTCACGGTTGACCAAATGTCCGCGCAATGACACGTGGAGGACGATCTCGGTGGATCAGACCCGGAGAGCACAGGCAATTAAAGATGCGCTCGTGCGGAAGCTCGCGGCCCAGCACGTCGAGGTACGGGACGAAAGCGCCGTCCACGCAAATCACCCCGGCGCCCGCGATGGCGGCGGGCACTTTCAGATACTGGTGGTGGCGGAGCGATTCCAGGGACTTTCGAGGGTGGCCGCGCAGCGGCTGGTGTATGAGGCTCTCTCGGATCTGATGGTACGTGACATCCACGCACTCCAGATGCGGACCCTCACCCCCGAGAAATGGAACGCCGAAAAGCCCACGATCGGGACCTGAGCTCCACGCAACCCCTGTTTGAGCTCGCTCAAGAGGACGTGACCGCCACCATCTGGGCGGTGGTCTTCGCCCTACCGTACTCGGCCACGTCCGCGACCGCTTCGATCGCTCGCTCGACCTCTTCGTCGGTCGTAAAGACCCCGGGCGAGAAGCGGACTGTCCCGTGGTCGTCGAAGGTGCCGATTCCCTCGTGGACCCGCGGGGCACAATGAAGACCGGTGCGGGTGATGATGTCGTGTTCGACATCGAGGAAGGTTCCAGCCTGGTCTGCCGGCAGACCGTCGATATTGAACACGAATACCGGCAGATGGTCGTGGTCAAGGTCGGCACAGTAGAGACGGACCCCCTCGATGGCGGCCAGACCGTCGCGCAGGCGACGCGCGTGGCGCATCTCGTGTTCAAAGATCGCTTCGACGCCACCGCTCCCGGAGATCCAACGCTGGGCTGCGAGCAATCCGGCGACGCCCATGGTGTTGACGGTGCCGAACTCCATCCGCCACGGATATTCCTCCGGCTGGGCTTTGAGAGCACTCATGACCCCTGTTCCTCCGGCCCGACACGGATCGATGTCAATGTGTTCGCCGATGTACATCCCACCGGTCCCAGAGGGCCCGAAGAGCGACTTGTGGCCGGTGAAACAGACCACATCGATGTTCATCGCAGCCACATCGATCGGCACCAACCCCGCGGTTTGAGCGGCATCGATGGCGAGACATATCCCGTTCTCGCGACACCTGCGACCGATTTCGGCCACCGGTTGGATGGTGCCGATAACGTTCGAGCCGTGGTTGATCACGACGAGACGCGTGTTTTTTCGAATGCGGCGCCGGATCTCGTCAGGATCAACATAGCCCGAGTTGTCGAAGGGCACGAAATCGACCTCGACACCCCGGTCGGCGTGCCAGTACATGGGTCGGAGTACCGAGTTGTGCTCGAGACACGTCGTGATGGCGTGATCACCCGGCGAGAGCATGCTTGAGATCAGCAGATTGAGCGAATCGGTGACGTTATAGGAGAAGACGAGGCGGTCGCGGTTGCTGCCGCCGAAGAAGTCGGTGAGCGCCTGACGCGCCTCGGCGAGCGTCTCCTCGGCCTCGAGGGCAAGGTCGAAGCCGGTGCGTCCAGGGTTGACGCCACGAGTGGCGTAGAAGTCGCACATGAATTGAATCACCTCGGGCGGTTTGGGAAAGGTCGTGGCCGCATTATCCAGGTAAACGTAATCAGACATGGGACACCTCACTCCAGGGGAATATCGATACGGTCGCTGATCAGCGCCCGCAAAATGCGGTCGCGCGATGTTTCGATCTGGCCCCGCAGGCAGGCCGCAGCATGATCCGGGTTGTCGCTGCGGAGGAGTTCCACCAAACTCTCGTGCTCAAAGCGCATCTCGGCCGCAAAGTCACCCAGATCAAGACCGAGAAAAAAGAACCGCTGCATTCCGGCAAGGAGTTCGCGCACAGTTGTCACCAAACGGTCGTTGCGCGCCAGGGTGGCGAGCTGGACGTGGAACTCGAAGTTGCGGTCGAGGAAGTCTGCGTAGGACTCCCAGTCGTGATAGGTGTATTCGGTTGCAGCGAGGGCCTCAAGCTCCCGAAGTTCTTCATCGGTTGCGCGCCGAGCCGCCATTTCGAGGGCGTAGCACTCGAGGACCACACGGAGATCGAAGCAATCACCGATCTCCTTGAGAGAGATCTGGTTGACCGAGTAGCCCTTGTACGGTCGGCCGGTGAGGAGACCTTCCTGTTGCAGGCGCCCACACGCTTCACGAACCGGAACTCGGCTCGAGCCGTAGAGCTCAGCCAGCTGATGTTCGGTCAGCGAAGCACCCGGCCGGGGTCGGAGGGTAATGACGTCACGTTTGAGCGCGCGATAGACCTCTTCCGCCACTGTCCGGGGTTCAAATGCCGCAGTTCCGCCTCGGTTTCTCACCAAGGAATTGTATACAAATCGTATACAAAAATCAAGACCCAGCCAGATACCCCAACGATGATTCATCCGGCTCGATTTCGCCTCCTACGCTGCGTCGGCTTCACTCGCGGGAGAGCTCAGCACACGCCTCACCATGAAACCCACTGTCGCCAGACCGGCCGCTAACAGCACCACAAAGAGCAGGAAGTTGCCCCACTGGGACACCACCTGGATCTGGAATTGCGTGGTCGCCGGCTCAAGGTAGAGAACCCGAACCTGGTGGCGGGTAAGGGTCATGATGGCAATCGTCAGGCTCATGGCTGCCAAGGTCCCGGCGACCAGACCGGGGTTTTCAATCGGGTTCGAGACCTTCGAGAGCATCATCAGGAGACCGATTCCGAGGACGATCCCAATCGTCAGCGGCGCAAGTGTCGTCACACCACCGCTCATCATGCCGAGCAGAACCGGTTTGGGGAGCACCATCAAGAGCACGAGCCCATCGACCACCTGGAACACTGTCGTCCACAACGCCCAACGCCACGCCCAGCGCGCAATCGCGGTGTTCGCCTCCACCTCGATCCCCTCCCCGGCGCGACGCACCGACCACCATGCAACCACCAGGGCCGAAAAACCGATGCCGGCGAACCCGAAATGGAGCAACCGCGGCCAGTAGGTGGGGTCGGCAAGCACATTCCACGATCCGTCGGCGAGACTCGCCCATTTCTCCGGCTGGGCGTGGATCAGGTGGACTGCCACATGGATCATTGCGATCAGGACAAACATGACGGCCGACAGGACGAGCCAGAAACCGCCGCCCCGGCCTCGCGCTGGAGCACCTCGGAACTTGTAGAGATAGGTCGCGTAGTAGCCGAAGGTCAACAACACCAGCATCGAGAACCACACGGGCGCGATCAAAATGGTGGCGGTGTAGAAATACTGCTGGTAAAGAACCTGAATGAAAAGGAGCGGCGCGACACCGGTCGTAATCGTGAGCGAAATTCCGTAGCCGTTGATGGCCACCAGACGGTGCGCCAACGTTGCGCGAAAATCGCCCCTTCGGCCACCGCTCGTGACGTGCGCAACGGCAGCGAGAAGAGTGCCACCGAGGGTCAGGTTCATGAATACAAGGTGGAGAAAAAATGTGAAGACGAGGAGAACGTGGAAGAGCCACGGCGGTCCCGGAATGCCGGCAGGATCGAGTGCCGGAATGAGGTCCGGTTTCATTCCGCACCCCCCTTCTGTGCGCGCCGTTCTCGGTTGTCCTGGGCAAGGGTCGCGAGGAACTCCGCCAGAGCATCGAGCTCCTCATCGGTTCCGACAAAGGGCGGCATGTACGGTGAGGGCAGCTTGGCGGTATTGATCATCTGTCCGGGTGGCGCTCCGCTGTAGGCCTCCCCCATCTCTTGCAGTTGAAAAAGCGCGGCATAGATCATTCCCTGATTCAGGTCGTGAATCATCGCGGGGTCTTCCTGCATCTCCTCGGCGGTGGGCAGCATCTCTTTCATTTCTTGATAGCGGATGTCTTTGTGGCAGGCGCCGCACTCATCCCGATAGAGGACCTCTCCCGCACCGGAGGGGTCGTCGGAAGCTACCGCGACCATATCTGCAAATGTCGGCAGCGCCCTTCGAATGCTCTGGTATCCGTCAATGGTGTGACAGCTTGCGCACGCTGTGCGATACACCCGTCGTCCAATTTCGCGCGGATCTTCAGAACCCATCGCGGCCCAACCGGATCGGGCGAGGATCCCTTCTTGGTTGATCGCCTCGATGTCACTGACGAGAAGACCATTCGAAAAAAGATGACTGTGAACGAGGAACGGCTTGCGGGTCCCCTCGCGGAGCCGCTCGTATCCGCCGAAGAAGGCGAACGCCGCTGCCGACAGCAGCACAGCAGTGGCCCCTCGCGCCAACTTCGGCGCCGCAATCAGGATCACACAGCCGACGAGCAACGCCACGGTCAAAGACCAGAGGGCAAATGAGCGGGTCGCGCCGAGGACGGCGAGGCTCGGCGAGGCACCCGAAAAGAGGCTCTGAATGGTCTCTGGCAGCACGGCTTCCCACCAGCGATAGCCAGCGTACGACAACACGACACCCGCCACCAGCCACCACCCCAGATACCGCAGCACACCCGCACGACGACGCTCTGTCGCCTTGAGAGCGGGAAACACCATGACGACAGCCGCCATCAGAATGACGATTCCGGTGCGCAGAAGCAACGCCGGCCAGTAGGTCGGGTTGAAGAAACCGTCCCAGAAGGCACGGGTTTCGAGCCAACGCCCCGGGGTCAGCATGAAGGTGACAATGCCGTTAATGACGACCAACGACATATAGGCGCCGACGAAGTACAGCCACCCGACCAACAGGTGCGCACCTTTCGAAATCTTGCCCCAGGTCGTGTAGTAGACGAGCGCTGCAACGATTTCCAACACGAAAAACACCCACTCGATCGCCCACCCCCAGACGTAGGTGTGGATGAGCGACGAAATCGCCGCCGGTGAGATCAGACCGGCAACCACCCAGATACCGACACCGGAAATGGCGCCAAAGACAGTCGAAATCAGAATCAGCACCAGCGAAGAGCGGCGAGCGAGCTCACGTAATTCCCAATCGTTGCGTTTCACGGCCAACGTTTCACTGACCACGATCAGGAGCCCGCCGCCGATGGCGAAATGGGACACAATGACATGCGCAATCGCCACAACCGCCATCAGCGTGCCGCCACCCACAGCCACGTCCCAGATTGGATAATCCATAGTCTCTCCCTCCGCCACGCTCGCCGCGACAAGGTATCATTGCCAACTACAATGCGCAAGTTGTTGATTTTGAAGAATGTACAGGTGTTCAAGCGTGACGATTCCCGGCAAAGGCGAACACTCAAGGGGTGACGATCGAACACCGATGGTGGCACTATCCAGGACGTGTTGCGCCACAAAATTTGTCTTGGTATCTCTTGACACGGCGTCGCATGAACGCTACCTTAGTTTGAGACAATGATAATGAGACTGGATTAAGCCTATGAGTGGAAAACTTGCACAGCGGGCACAGAAACTGTTTATCCAATACCTGAGAGAGAATAATCTCAAGGTCACGCAAGAGCGGTTGGCTCTCCTGGACGAGATCTTCGCCACTGACGAGCATCTCGATGCCGACGACTTGCTCGCGAGGATGAAGACCAAACAGCGCAAGGTGTCGCGGGCCACCGTCTACCGCACCCTGGACCTATTGGTCCAATGCGGTCTGGTTCGCAAGAGCCGACTCGGCCGCGAGCACTACTTCTACGAAAAGATGGAGCCGGGCGGCGGGCACCACCATATGGTGTGCACCGCAACCGGCAGGATCATCGAATTCTGGGATGCCGAACTGGATGAAAGTCTGCGGCGGCTCTGCCAGGATCACAAATTTCGCCCGACCTTTATTTCGATTCAGATCCAAGGCCTCAGCGAAGAGGGACAGAAGGTGGAGCAGGACACCTCGTTTTTCTGATCTCAGAACCTGTCGATCACCCAGCGTCTCGCCGAAACCTACGAGGCGATTCCTTCAGCGACGGGAAGAAGCGCCTGAGCACCTGCCGTACAAATCATCGCGTTGGCCGGCTCGCCCACGGAATTCGGCGGCTCGTGGGCGCTCGGCGGGTTGGCCCTGCGGGTGACTCGCGCTCGAGTTCGTGCTCGTGCTCGTGCTCGTGCTCGTGCTCCAAAACATTTCTGCCGAGCGATGACGATGACAATCACCGCCTCCTCGTGCAGCCGCTCGCAGACTGAGCAAGACGACGGGGGCCTATCGTTCACCACCGGGAGAAAAAGGCCAAATAATCCCCGTCAGTCGCGGCTGAAGATCGCCCTGGCAAACCGGCGTTTGCCAACCTGGAGAAGCACCGGTTGCGTCGAGGTGGTCGCCATCTCGGTTCGAACGTCTCGCACAACCTCGCCCTCGACCTTGACGCCCCCCTGTTGGATGAGACGGCGGGCTTCAGAGTTTGACGACGCGAGCCCCCCCTCGACCAGCAGCTTGGAGAGCAGCATGACATTTCCGGTAGCCGAGATGACGATCTCTGGGATCTCCTGCGGAAGGTGGCCACCGGAGAAGACGCGCTCGAACTCCTGTCGGGCGGCCGCGGCTTCGTCGGTGGAGTGAAACTCGGTGACAACGGAGGCGGCGAGCTCCTTTTTGACCTCCATCGGGTGTCTGGCCCCGGCGTCGACCTGCCGCCGCTCGGCTGCGATCTCAGCCTCACTTCGATCGGTAAGCAGCAACCAGTACTTCCACATCAGATCGTCGGATATCGACATCAACTTACCGAACATCTCCTCCGGTTCATCCTCGACGGCGACGTAATTTCCGAGAGACTTCGACATCTTCTCCACACCGTCGAGTCCTTCGAGCAGTGGCAAGGTCATCACGACTTGAGGATCCATGCCGTGTTCACGCATCAGATGGCGGCCCACCAGGAGGTTGAAGAGCTGGTCGGTGCCGCCGAGCTCGACATCCACCTCCAACGCAACCGAGTCATAGGCTTGGGCCAGCGGATACAGAAATTCGTGCAAAGCAATCGGCTGTTGAGACTCGTATCGGGTACGGAAATCGTCCCTCTCCAGCATCTGCGCAACCGTTACCTTTGCCGCTAGGCGGATCCAATCCGCGGAGCCGAGGGCTCCGAGCCAGCGCGAGTTGAAATCGATGACCGTTGTATCGGGATCGAGAAGCCTGTAGATCTGCCGACGGTAGGTGGCGGCGTTGACCTGGATCTCCTCCGGTGTCAGCTGAGGCCGAGTGGACTTCTTACCGGTCGGGTCTCCGATCATCCCGGTGAAATCTCCAATCAGAAAAACCACTCTGTGGCCGAGCTGCTGGAAATGGCGCATCTTGCGGATGACGACGGTGTGCCCGAGATGGAGATCGGGTGCCGATGGATCGAAACCGACCTTGACGACCAGGGGTTCACCAGTGGACCGGGCGCGCTGCAGCTTTTCCGCCAACTGCTCCGCCGGCACCACATCGACACACCCTTTGGTGAGATAATCCAGTTGATCATCGACGTCCTGCGGCACTCCACCCTCCTTGTCTCGGCATCGCGCTATCGATTGTCGAGCTCGACGATCGGTAAGATCCCCGCACCGGTGGTGCGTTGGTCTTCCCAAACCGAGAGTTCGGTCAGTATCGTGTTCACTATCTCCACCGGCATCGTTAACGCCGCCATCTCCAGCTCGGCCGACGGTCTCCACTGGACGGCTCCAGCCGCCACCGCCGCGCAGCGACGAGCTTGGCCGGTGGCGCCACTCCACTCGGAGGCAGTCTTTGCGGCGACTCGACGTCTGATCTCCACCAGCTCTTCTTCTGTGACCGGCGAGGTCAAGGCTTTCCAACCCTCGTTCAGCCGAGCTTCTACCGCGTCGAGCGGACCACTCGCCGACGCCACCAAGAGAAGAACCCGGTGGCCCGGAACGAACGGGTTGAGGACTTCGACCCTGCCCTCCGGCAGCAGGGCCTCACCACGTTGCGCGATGAGGTCCGCGACCACCAGCGCGGGGACTTCGCCGATGGCGACAGCGAGCTCCAAACCGACCACCATCACCGATCGCTCCCCGGGCGCCGCCTCACGGGTTCTCGGCACCGGAACGACCGCGTTCGCGGTGGCGCCCCTCGCGAATGAACCGTTCGTCGCCCAGAACTTCCGCACCGCCTCCGTGGCGGCCTCGCCGTCCTCTGCCACCAAACCGAGGGCCAGGTTTCCGGTCCTCAAGAGGGTGGCCGGCGATAGCGTCGAACCATCTGCGATGCCGAGGAGGCCCGCCATCAGCCGCAACGCGCGGCGGCGCGCACTCCCACCGTCGGCCATCACGGGTTGCGTGTCTTCGGTGACGCGACCGAGAGCCGACCGCAACACCTCTCCGAGCTGCGCAAAGTCCTCTGAGGGCAGCGCCAGCTCGAGCTGCGCAGGTTGCGCGGTCACCCACACCCACCCCGGGCGCTCCTCGTCTTCGCGAATCTCTCGGGCCAACCTCGAGAGAATTGTCGCCGCCGACTCGTGATCGAGATCCGGCACAACCACCGGTCGAACACACAACGTAGCCAGCTGCGGTCCTGAGCGTTCGAGGATCGCAGCCGAGAGCCCACTGTCGAGTTGCACGATCTGCGGAGGCGCTGCGAAACGCGGGTTGAAGGTGCGGGGCGGTAGCAGAAGGACAACGTTTCCGGGATGCCTGGGAAGCCACATTCTGGCGGCCTCGCGCACCCCTTCCACCGTCACTCCGTCAACCGCGAAGAGGAACTCCCTCACCGCATCGGCACCGCCGCGAAACCACAAAGCGAGGAGCCTTTGGGCGGCATCCGGGTGGCGCTCGAGGAACGCGTGCCTGCGCACCATGAGCCGCCTCCTTGAGGCCTCGACCTGCGCCGGCTTGAGGTCGGGGGCCTCCGCAACCCTCGCGAGTGAAATCCGGAGTTGGCGCAGCATGACAACAGCGTTTTCCGATTCGGTGCGCGCCTCGAGCAACCCTCGCTCCCCTTCGATTCGACTCCTCATCCCCTGCAGATCCTCGCCCAGCAGCTCTGGCAGAAGATCCCACAGCACCTCGACCGTCGACCGCGCGGCGTCGTCGGGTGGCGGCAGCAACACTTCGAGCCGCAACTCGGCTTCGCCGCCAGGCGCCCCGAGCCGGCGCTCGAACCGACCCTCGACCACAGGGCGAATGACCGGTTCCGGTGTCAGCGCCGGTGGGCGGCCTGCAAACACACGCTCGAGAAGGGCTTCCAGGTCGGGCACCGAGGCTCCGCCCACCGCCACGATCACCGCCGGCGCCGGTGCGCTATCGTCCCCGCTGAGCCTCGCCTCGAGATCCGCGATCAGGGTCAGATCACCGCTGGTGACCACCCCCGTCCGATCATCTCCCTCGATCGGCGCTGGCCATACAACGGAGGTGGCATCGGCAAGAGGCTGCGCGACCACCACCAACTCGCTCCCGTTCGCGAGACGGGACACGTGTAAAGCCTGCGCAGCAGCCGGTCTCACAACCCCCAGGGCCACCGCCAGGAAGCCAATAAAACACTGGAGACACGCGCCTTGCACCCTCATCGCGGGCGTCATGGTAGCATGCCGGCGAATGAAGACCGAACCCAGGATATCGTCGCCAACAGTCGTCTGCATCTCGTGGGCGGTTGCGACCGCAGCATTTCCACTGACCCTCGTGGTCGCGGCGTTCGGGCAGGCGCTGGGTGCGATGACCGGTGGCTGCGAGTGGATCGGTCTGAGCCTGCCTCTTGGCCGCCAGGTGTGGGCGCTGGTCAATCAACCCGTGATCAACTTCTCATCTCTTCCCATCGCGAGCGGTTACTGGCTGGGTTCGTTGATCCTGCCGCTGACCGTTGCCGCCGGGATCATCCCCCTTCTACCGCGCGCACACTCTATGTTGGCGGAGCTCTCGGTCGTGCAAACGTCCTGGAGTATGGCATTGGTTGCGGGGTCGTGGCTTCCACTCGTCGAGCATGACGACGGGCACTTCGCGCGATGGCTTTCCCTCCACGATGGGCCGCAAGCGTTGATCTGGTCAGCTCCCGTCGGAGCGTCGATCATTGCTCTCGTTCCGACCATTCGTTTGCTCGAGATGGCGCGCCGTCGGCAGACATCGGCTCGCGGGGTCGTTCGAGTCGGGGTCGTAGCAATCCACCTCGGACTACCGCTCGTCGCATGGGTCGTTCTGACGGCATTCGTCCGCGGTTCGCTACCGGTCGCTGCGACCCTGGGCGTCGCAGCGCCGCTCGCTACGTCGCTCACGGTGGCGTGGCTGCGCTTCCCCTCCCCATACGTCCGTCCGCTCGAGCACACCAGCCCGTCCAGTGTCGCAGGTGTCCTCATCGCCGCGACGATCGTCGCGGTCTTTGTGTGGTTTGCCGGGCGTCCCCTTCCCGAGGGGCGGTCGGCTGGAATCCTCTGGGAAACCCCGCAGGCGTTCAACAACATCCGGCCCTGGATCGACCCGTGGACGGTTATCCCGAACGATCAGTGAGCCGCTAACCGTCCCGACATCAGGGAATCCCGGGGCGCTGGCTCGCGCTATACTGATGCACAGGTGTCGGGAGGCCTTATGGCCCCCGCCATCATCACGACAAGGGAGTCACTGTGATGAACTCAAAAGTTGAAAAAGCGCTCAACGAGCAGGTCCACGCGGAATTCTTTTCCTTTTACCTCTATCTGTCGGTGGCCGCGTACTTCACGGCGCAGCATCTCGACGGATTCTCGCACTGGATGCGGATTCAGGCTCAGGAGGAGTTTGGCCATGCCATGAAGCTCTTCGATTATCTCAACGAACGCGGCGGCACCGTCGAGTTGATGGCCCTGGACGCACCGCAGAAGGACTGGACGTCCCCCTCGTCGGCGGTCGAATCGGTGCTCAAGCACGAGCAGTACATCAGCAGCCGAATCAACAAGATCGTCGACCTGGCGACGGCGGAGAACGACCACGCCACGACCGTGATGATGCACTGGTACGTGAACGAGCAGGTCGAGGAGGAGGCCACCGCCGACACCCTCTTTCACCAGGTCAAAATGGTCGAGAGTAGTCCGCACGGCCTGTTGATGATTGACCGCGAGCTCGCCGGCCGGCCGGCGCCCACAGCAGAGGCAGGTGCCGAGGCGTAGCCGTCGGATGTCGGGCGGAATACCGACATCTGGTATTCGGGTGGGCGAAACGTTTGAACGGTTGAACGTTGTGGTGACGGGAGGAGAGCCTATTCTCTGACCCGTCCGCAGTTGACCGCGTGCTCGACGAGGGCGCTCGCCACATCGACACCGGTGACCCGTTCGAGTTCGAGGAAACCAGGAGTCGGATTGACCTCGATCACCACCGGTCCGTTATCTCCCACCAGGATATCGACCCCACAATGGCCGAGCTGAAGGGCATTCGCGGCGGCTGTCGCGAGGGAGCATTCGTCTGCCCGAGGTTCATGGGGGGTGGCGAACCCACCGCGAGCGGCATTGGAACGCCACTCACCATCGGCCGCCTTGAAGCACGCCGCCGCCACCACAGATTGCCCAACCACTAGCAAGCGATAGCTTCGCTCTCCGCCCGCCATCCACCGTTGGACCACCACCTCGTCGCCGACCCGCCACAACGAATCGAGCACCGCCTCGAGGTGGTCGAGCTCGGTGCATCGGATGACTCCGACTCCCATACGAGAGCGGCGCTGTTTCACCACGACCGGCAACCCGAGGCGCCGGACCGCCGAAGCGGCAAGAGCTTCAGGTTCGGCTCCGGCGAGCGTGGAGGGGACCGGCAATCCGGCGGCGCCGAGGCACGAGACTGTCCGCCAGTGGTCGCGGCCGATGCGAATAGCGTCGGGCGAGTTGGGCGTCGCCGCCCCTCGGTCCACAAATGCCTCGAGGACCGCCAGCAGGCTCTCGGGCCGCCAGTTCCCGACGCGTGCGAGAACAGCTTGCGGAATTTCATCCTGGCCTTGGTCGCGCAGGGGCGACAATTGTCCGTCTTCGAGCAACGCAGAGAGTCGCGCAGCATCAACCACGGAGTGCTCGATCCCGAGCGCTTCTGACGCCTCCGACAGTCGTCTGTTGGTCCGCAAATCGGGACGGGCAGACAGAACCAGAAGTTGCATTGGGTCATGGTACCCCACGGCGAGCCTGCTCTGCTCAGAAGAGCTCGAGCGAGGGAGGACGATGGTTGGGAGATTTTTCCATATCCATCCGCCCCGCTTTCATCTCGACGGGTCGTTGGGGGCCGAAGAACGAGGACGCAATCGAGTAGATCTTCCCGATCGATGCCACACGCCCGAAGTCTCCGTTCATGGTTATACTTGAGGGATGATTGAGGGAAACCTCGACCGCCTTCACTTCGGGGACCTTCTGCAGTGGCTGCAAATGGGTGAGGTGACCGGGCGTTTGATTCTCAAAGACTCTCGAGGCGAGCGCCGGTTCGACTTCATCGAAGGCAGGGTCTGTTTCGCGTCCTCCAGTCATCCCAACGAACGACTCGCGTCGTGGCTCGCTCGAAGAAAGGTCGTTCCGGTCGACCAGCTCCGCAAGATTCTCGCGACGTCGATGGTCCGGCGAAGCCTCTTCACCGATCTTCTCATCACCGAGGGTGGCGTCGCACCCGAAACTGTCCGTGAGAGTCTCACAGACCTCGCGGAGTCCATCACGAGCCGGATTCTTGGTTTGCAAAAGGTCCGCTTTCGCTTCGAGCCCGAGTACCCGGTGCTCGACATCCTCGGAATCAGTCTTGATGTGGAACCGAGCCAACTTCTCATGGAGGGCGCACGCCGCTCTGACGAGGATGAAACGCCACTGGTGACTGACGAGTCGTACGAGCTCGATGTTGTCGGCGAAGTCTTCGAAAACCTGTTTTGGGAGGTGGCGCGGGACGGTATCTCTGGAGAGGAA
This sequence comes from uncultured Thermoanaerobaculia bacterium, assembly GCA_965364305.1. Lineage (GTDB taxonomy): Bacteria > Acidobacteriota > Thermoanaerobaculia > Thermoanaerobaculales > Sulfomarinibacteraceae > Sulfomarinibacter. Next base: position 9,338 of record CBDTWX010000007.1, on the reverse strand, counting down.
TTTCTAACCGGCAAGCAGATGAGCGATCTGCACGATGTGACGCGAGACATCGTGAGCACCCTCACCCAATGGCTATGCTCAAGCCCTGGGCTCGTTCCCCTCCCCTCGGGTCAGATTGATGAGCTGGCAGATTGTCACGACCAGGGTCAACCGATCAGCCTCTTCGGGCTGCCCCATGTCGTTTGGAATCAGATGGTTCTCGCGTGCTCAGTGCGTCATGAGGGTTGGCAGGGACCGAAGACCCTTGGCCAACTCGAGGAGATCGCGGACGACCTCGATCTGTGGCGTGAGATGACCGAAAGCGAGATGTTGCAGCGTCCCGACGCCGGCAAGCTGGACGCGGTCATCGGCCACGCGGTGACCATATGGTCGCGAGCCTCCGCGGCGGCGGCTCCTCATCTTGGGTTGGACCCGGAAAAAGCCTCAATGGCAGTTCATCTGGTGACGGTGCCAACGGACCTGGTGCTCTGGGTTCTGACCACTCTGCCGGTACCACAACAGGGTCTCCGCAAGGCGCTGCTCAGCCATCTGTCACGCCGAGTCGGTGCACGGCTCGCCTATCTGGTCGATTTCCCGATCGAAATTCGCGAGATTCTCGATCTGCGGGCGCCAACAGCGCTCGGTGCCTGTCTCCACTTCGGTCGCGAATGTCTTGCATCCGCAGCAACGTGGCCACCGACGGTTCCCGACGCCGGCGAGGCCCTGCTCGAGGTAGCCTCCGCGGAGGTCCTTGGCGCGGCCGCAGACGCCGCCCGCCAAACAGCCCGGGATACGGACCCGGAGACGATCGCGACAGGTTAAGGACGTGCCGTTTCCTGGAACAGGGGCGCAGGTGAGCGCGAGAGAATCGAGCCCGGCGGGTCGCGGGAGGTGAGGGGGGCGGCTATTCCCAATTCCGAATTCGTAGATCCTATTCCGACGGTTCCTCCTGCGGCATTGCCATCACCACCTCGGTACCCTCGTTCGAGGTGCTGGTGAGGGCGATCGATCCTCCGTGGTTTTCCATGACCCTCTTCGCGATCGTGAGACCCAGACCGACCCCGTATCTCTTTCCACCACCCTCGCGCTCGCCTTGCCAGAACGCCTCGCACACGTGTGGGAGATCGTCCTCGGTGATCCCAATTCCGGTATCGGTGATTCTCAGCTGCAACCAGGGCACCTCCCCACGATTGACCCGTCGCACCTCGAGCTTGACGTCACCACCACCATCGATGAACTCGATTCCGTTTTTGATCACGGCCCGCAGGGCAGCTTCAGTGCTGTCAGGTTCGCAGGAAATGGTCTCGAAGCCGCTCGGGATGAGAACGTGGAGACGGACGCCACGTTCCTTGGCGAGATCGCGCAGAGGCGCCACGGCCTTGCGGAAAAGATCCTGGGCTGGCGTGGGGAGGCGTTCGAGTTCTCGCGCCCCAGCGGTGAGCACCGACGCCTGGAAGATGCTTTGAATCATCTCCAGAAGCTTTTCGGCCTCGTCGTGGATGATGGTGACGAGGCGCGTCTTTTTTTCGGCCGGGGCGTCAGCTTCCCGATTGAGTACCTTGGCCGCGGTAAACAATGATGTCACAGGAGTGCGGAATTCTAGCGAGAGACGGTTGATGAGTTCGTCTTTCATCTCATCGAGTGCCTCGAGATCACGATGCACCTCCTCGAGGAGCGCGTTTTTCTCAGAAAGATCCTCAGCGAGACGCCGGGACTCGGCAAGGGTTCGACGCAGATCGGCGGTGCGCTCTTCGACCTGTGTCTCGAGACCACGACTAAAATCCTGCATCTGCCGCCACGCTATCGCGTTGGCGTATCCCATCGCAGCCGTCGACCCAAGAACGCCTGCGAGCTGAAGGTCGTCTTCGTCGAGGTACGCCCGGTCGTCGTCCCCGTAGGCGGTCAGCAAACCAACCACCCTCTCACGAGTGACGAGCGGGATAGCTACGGCGGACGAGAACCCTGCCCTCTCTACGGCCTGGAGCATCAAGCTCTCCGACTCCCCGTCGATCTCGCAAACGACCAACCGCGGCTGCAACGCATCGAGTATGTCGGCCGCCGCCGAGCCGCCTTCCTCGTTGGCTGCGGCCAAGAGTGGATCCTTTTTGAATCCGTGAACCACCGCCTCGCGGAGCTTCCCAGCGCCGGGAACGATCAAAACCGACGCCCCCTGAACGTGCAATAGGCGGATGGTATCGGTAATGAGAAGGCGCAACACCTTGGCGGGATCGTGCTCGTTGCTGACCGCTCTCCCGAACTGCGAGATGGCGTCCATCACCCGCACCTTGTGTTCGAGTTGCCGGCTGACGTTGTCGAGCCTGGTGTTGAGGTCAGTCATCACCATGTTGGCCCGCACGGCCTCCCCGACCAGAAGGTCCTCGCTCAACGCCTCGTTCGGATCCACCTTCTCCTTCGACACCGTGACCTCGACATCGTCGGGCGCCGCCGTTCCGTCCGCAGCCATGAACGGCTTCATTGCCTTCCGCATTTGCTCCTGCAGCCGTTCGATCGCTACGGGGTTGGTGCCGACTCCGAGCTTGTCCGCTACCGAAACGAGAGTCCTCTCACCGATGGTGGCAAAGGCATCGAGGACGCCCTCCCCGGTGGTCGCAACACTCGGGAAAACCGGTCGCTCATCGGGGTTAAGAACAGCATTCATCTCGCTCACGGTCTGGATGTCATCAAGGTCCCGTTTGTTGTACTGGAGGACCACCGGGATGGTCCGGCGGTCGAGCCCTATCGCATCCATGTTCTCCCAGAGGTTTTCGAGCGACTCGAGGTTCGCGTCCCTCTGGTCGACGTGTGAATCGGCCACGAAGACCACACCGTCGGCACCGGATAGAACTGTCCGCCGGGTGGCGTTGTACTGCACCTGGCCAGGCACGGTGTAGAGCTGGAGGGTGAGCCGAAAACCGCGGATTCTGCCGAGGTTCAGCGACAAAAGGTCGAAGAACAAGGTCCGGTCCGAAGCAGTGTTGAGGGAGTAGAGCTTGGTCCGGCGTTGCGGGTCAGTGACACGGTGGATATGCTGCAGACAGGTGGTTTTCCCACCGACCGCGGGGCCATAGTATACGATCTTGATCTTGATCTGGCGGTATTGGTTGTCGAACTGGACCATGGGCCTCCCCTGAAGCCCGCACCACCCGCTCTGGCGGTGAGCCGGATTCAGAGCACCCATTATGAGGCTTCAAGCGCAGCTTATCCAGCGATCGACGCTAAGGAGTCGCTTGCCAGGACGGCGCGCCCCGGAGCAACCGCTATTTCACCGACTCCATGTCGTCGGCCAGACGCCGCCCAGCGTCTATTCGGCCTGCACCGGCGCGGCCATGCCAATCGACTCGGTGCCCGACCAGGGGATTTCTGGGTCGCCGGATCGCTGGTCGAGACCGCTTTGCTACCGACACGCCGACGGTGGACGCTTCGGCGAAGAAATAACTCGCATCTCCGGTTTCCTGGTTGATGACGGTGGCATACGGGAAGACGAGGGCGTCCGCCGGACCGTCGTCGAGGTAGAAGACGAGGCTGCTGCCATCTGATGTCTCCGGCAACCTGCGCTGGATGTGGCCGAATGGCGGCACAACGAACAGCTCTGCCGCAACGATCGTACCGGCGGCGTCCTGGATGTCGAGGCGCACAGTGGTCCACTCCGGAGTCCACGATGCGACCCCGGCGTTGCAGCGAAAAAACTCGCCGTCGTTGAGAATTCCCGCGGCATAGCCGAACGTCCACCAATCGGTCGCCTTCCCGACACCTGCACCAGCCACGGTCAGACCAAACTCACCCACTCCCCGAGCCTTCGCCGGAGTATAGGTTCGTGAGGTCACCAGGAAATGGCAATCCTCGATGGGATCGCACGATAGCCCGGAATCGGCATAGGCGAGAAGCGCCGCAGTTCCGTCGAGGTCGAAGCCACCCGGCCCCAGAACATCCCACAGATTCAAGGTCTCCCAAGGCAACAACGTGAACGTCAGCGTCGGGACTTCGTAATTGACCGTATCGCTCGGGAGCGCCTGGACCACAACTGGCAATTCAAACTCGTGGGGGTTGTGAAGAGAAAGATCGGTCATCCAGAAAGACTGCCGCAACCCGGCGTCGTGGGCCGCAGCTGGGATCATCCAATCGGCCGCCAACTGAGCAGCCGCCGGCACCGGCGCACCGATGATGACCAGCGCCACGATCACAGGTGCCAAAACCGAGGGACGTGTGATGCCCATAGTGACCTCCCGCCATTTCAGTCGCAAGTACCGTGCCACGATTGTCGGCCTGAAAAGACACCCCCAAAAGGTGTTGGTCGACGGTTACGTCCTCTACGGGTGACAGGCCATCCACATATATACTTGCTTGTGGAGGTGAGATCTGAGAATCTTCGGCGTTATCCTTCTCGGCACTCTGATCGCGGCGGGGTATTACCTCTATCTCGGGGCCCGCGACGCGACCTCGAGTCTCGACGCGGTTGCCACCGTGGCTTCCAACCTCCGCGAGACAAACGTCACAGGGGCCGTCTTGGACCCTCAAGCTGCCCGGCATATGATTTCGGCGATGGAAGATCTCGTCGAGGCGCCAGACACCATTTCCGATCATGTGGCTGATCTCAAGACCTTTGGCGCGACCGCGGCATCATGGGCCGATGCTGCCGCCACCCCGAGTGCAGAACTCCACGTGGCGGTCGCCCTCAGGCGCGCGGCAGGTGAGCTCCGCGGATACGCCTTGGAGCCACGAGATATCCGGCTTTCTCGAGCACGGCAGCTGCTCTCCGCAGCGCTGTCCGGCCTTGACAGTGGGTCCGGGGAATTGGACGGAGGACGGGGCCCCGGGCTTGCCGTTGGTGCGGTCAGGGACCGGATCGAAAACCTCCAGCAGTCTCACCAGGAACGGATTCAAGAGGTCGACGAGGAGCTTACGAACTGAGGCCGAGGTCGTCAAGGAGATCGCGCGAGATGTTGGTGGAGCGAAGCATCCCACCACCCAGGGCCCGCACATCGCCGGCCACCGTCGCCAACCATCGTTGAACGGCACGGGTTCGCTCCACAGGGGCGTATCGCCACAAACCCACGCGAGTATCCCCTCGATGTTCGGCGACGACCGCAATCGGATGGAGAGGTCGGGAGTACTCAACGACGACGCCTTCCACGAGGAGCGCCCTGCCATCGGCCCGGCGCCACAACTGCTCCGTTTTGAGCACCGCGGGTCCCCACCTTCGAACCTCTCGCGGCATCCGCTCGAGAAGCTCCTCGACATCGAAACCGCCGTCCAAGACCAGGTGCGGCATCACCCGGACCCTTCATCATGCCCAAGGTACGAGAGCACGACCCGGCGACGCCTCGCATGAAGATCACACTCGACGAGGACGATCTGCTGCCAGGTGCCGAGGATGCACCGGCCGTCAGCGACCGGTACGGTCAGAGACGGGCCCATCAGCGCCGCCCGGAGGTGGGAAAATCCGTTACCGTCACCCCACCGCAGATCGTGATGGTACGAGCGACCGGCCGGAGCGATTTTTTCGAGAGCCTCGTCCAGATCGCGTAAAGCCCCCGGTTCATATTCGATGGTCGTGACGGCGGCCGTAGAGCCCGGCACGAAGACCGTCAACTGACCCGCGGTCGCCATAATCGATTCCAACCAACGTGCCACCGATTCAGTGAGGTCGTAGGTGTGTCCATGGCCCTCGCTGGCAACGGTCATCTCGTGATGTTGAACCTGCATGAGCGCAGTATATGACGTCAGCCCGACATCAGGTACACGAGGTTGGCCCCCCACAGCGGCCATCACCTCCGCCGCCCCGCGCTGCGGCACTTCTGGTACGATACCTACCGTGCATACGGGGGGCGTCCTGACCGCTGCAACCGAAGCGCTGCTTCCCGGTCTCTGTCCACACTGCGATCAACCACTGACTGGAGGAGATCGGGGTCTGTGCGATATGTGTTGGGCCTCCATGGTGCCACGCGCCGGAGCCTCCTGTCCGCGGTGCGGGACACCATCAGATGAGCGATCAGAGGAATGCCTGCGATGCATTCAGAAGCCCCCACCGCAGCGGGCAACGGTGATTTGGGGGGAGCACGACGGAGTCCTTCGAACAGTTGTCGTGGCGCTCAAACACCAAGGTCGAGAAGAATTTGCCCATCCCCTTGGAATTCGTCTCGCCGTCGCGATCTCTGCTCAGCCCTGGGCCCGCTCGATCGACGTCGTCAGCGCCGTACCTTCACATCCCTGGCGACGGCTCCGCCGTCCGTGGACTGCCTCGGAGCTTCTCGCGAACGAAGTGGCCCGCCGCCTCGCTCTTCCCTCTGGTGGGCTTCTCAGACGGCATGGCCTGAGGCGACAAACGGGCCGTTCCCGCGCGCGCCGTCTCGAACTCCCGGGCCGCAGCTTCTCTGCGTCCCGAAGAGCACACGGCCGGAACGTGCTTCTGGTCGACGATGTAACCACAACTGGCACAACCATACGCAGGGCGACACAGGCCCTGGTCCGCGCCGGTGCCGAGCATGTTTACTGCGCCGTTCTTTCCCTCGCACCTGATCCGAGGAGATTTTGATGAGCCTTTTCGACTCCTTCGTCCGGTACGGGATGCCCCTGGTTCCAAAACCGATCGTCGGCCGTGTTGCCCGTCGCTATGTTGCGGGCGAGACCTTGGACGAGGCAGTGCGCACCCTGCGCGAGATCAACGCGGAGGGCTCCATGGGCACCTGCGACGTTCTCGGTGAAGAGGTCCGTGAACGGGCCAAAACCGAAGGCGCAGTGACCCAGTATCTGGAGTTGCTCGACCGGATCGAACGTGAAAGCCTCGACGCTAATGTGTCGATCAAACCGACCATGCTCGGGCTCAAGATTGACGAGGACCTGTGTGCGGAAAACGTCGGTGCAATCGTAGCCCGAGCCACCGAGCTCGGAAACTTCGTCCGCATCGATATGGAAGACCATACCTGTACCGATGCAACCCTGCGCCTGTACCAACGTATTCACGACAACTATCCGCAGTCGGTTGGCGTGGTTCTCCAATCCTACCTCCATCGGACTGCTGCCGACGTCAACGCGCTTTTGCCGCGCACGCCCAATATCAGAATCTGCAAGGGAATCTACCGCGAGCCGCGGTCCATCGCGTGGCAGGACTTCGACACCATTCGGGCCAACTTCGTTTTCAACATGGAGAAGCTCCTCGCTGAAGGAGCCTATGTGGGTATCGCCACCCACGACCCTCACCTGGTGTGGGCGGGCATGGCCGCTGCGGATCGACTTCGCCTCGATCGGGACAGCTACGAGTTCCAGATGCTTCTCGGGGTCGATCCCGGCCTCCGCAAGATCATCCTGGCAAATGGACACCGACTCCGCGTCTATGTGCCATATGGCCGCGACTGGTACCCCTACTCCATCCGCCGACTTCGTGAAAACCCGACCGTCGCCCACCACGTGGTTCGGGCGATGTTCACCCGCTGACCGGTTTTACCGGGCTTCAGGGGGTTTTGAGCGAAGTAGGGCTCGGAGATCTGCTCAAGATCCGGAATGATCCCCCTGCTGGCGCGTATACTCATCGGGGGGCGTGTGGACCGACTACTCACCGCTCGTTGAGGCCGCGCGAAAAAGAGAGTATGCTGCGGTAGCGCTCTTCTGCGCTGTGGAGGCTAGAATGCTTCATGACACCAAGAAACAGATGTTCCTCTTTCTGTTGGTCCTTGCGACGGCAGGTCTGGTTCATGCCGGAGCCCAAGCACGAATCGAGGGTCGCGTCACAGACACCAAAGGCAACCCGATCGTGGGAGCAGTGATCACGATCACCTCAGCCGAGCTGGCCACCTTCAACAAGGTGATCAAGGTCGACAAAAAGGGGCAATTCAAGACCCTCATTCTCGATGCTACCCGGCATTATGAGTTCGAGGTCTCGGCCGACGGTTATCAGGGCCAGAAGAGACCTTTCAAGGTCGGCGCCGGCTCAACCGACAATGTTTTCGAATTCGAGCTTTTGAGCGTTGCCGAGGCGACGGCTGCCGGCAAGATGGACCTGCTCGAGCAGCCGGGCTACAAGGAGTTTGAAGAGGGCAAGACGCTCTACGAGGCGGGGGACTTCGAGGGCGCACGAGCCAAGTTCAAGGAAGCGGTTGCGGCCAGGCCCGATCTGCTCCAGGCCCTCGGAGCCCTGGCCGAGCTCAACTACCAGGCTGGCGACATGGCGGAGGCATTGGAAATGGCCAGGCGGTGCCTCGAGGAGGATGACGAGTCGATTCAGTGCCTCGCGATCGCCGCCAACGCCAGCCAGACGCTCGGCAACGAGGGGGCCCACGCCGAGTACATGGCTCGCTACCAGGAGCTCAACCCCGAGGATCCGACGATTCTCTACAACGATGCCGCGGTCTTTCTGAACAAAATGGACGACGATGGGGCGCGGCCTCTGCTCGAGCAGTGTCTCGCCGCTGATCCTGAGTTTCCACAGTGCAATTTCGAGTACGGAATGCTGCTGCTCCGCACTGGCGACATGGAAGGCGCAAAGGCACACCTGGAGAAGTATCTCGAAGTGGCGCCCGACGGTCCCGACGCGTCGATGGCTCAGGAGACGATCAAGTACCTCTGATGGCCTGGGGCTTTCCGTCGAGTCGGGTCTTCGGATGAAGACCCTCTGCATCGGCGTCGCCGGCGGCACCGGATCTGGAAAGACAACCGTGGCCAACGAGATCGTCCACCGTGTGGGGCCAGAACGCATCGTCACCGTCAATCAGGATCGTTACTACCACGATCTGGCCCACGTCGAAGAGGGGCAACGGATCCATCACAATTTCGACCACCCCGAGGCCATCGAGGAATCACTCCTGGTCGATCACCTGCAGCGACTCAAGACGGGCCAACCGGCTTCCCTGCCGATCTACGATTTCTCTCGCCACGTCCGAATCAGCGAAACGGAACCCGTGGAACCGCAACCCGTGATCCTCCTCGAAGGCATTTTGATCCTCGCGATCCCGGCCGTTCGCGAGCTCCTCGACATCAAGATCTATGTCGATCCCGACCCCGACCTGCGCTTCATCCGCCGTCTCAAAAGGGATATCGTCGAGCGAGACCGGTCGGTGGACAGTGTCGTCGAACAGTATCTGACCACCGTGCGTCCGATGCATTTGGAGTTCGTCGAACCTTCCAAGCGCTGGGCCGATGTGATCATTCCCGAGGGAGGTTTCAACACCGTAGCCCTCGACCTGGTGATCAGTCGCATCCTACAGATGCTTCGGTCTGAGGGTTAACCCGGACTATTCACCAGCGTTCGAAGCGAAAGGTTCGAGGCGACGTGCCCAGGATCGTCTTCGACCCGAGGGGCGCGGAGGCGTACCTGACAGTACGTCGAGCACCCCGAGGCGAGAAAACGGCGCTGGGTGCGGTGCATC
>CBDTWX010000006.1:0-27035 GCA_965364305.1 uncultured Thermoanaerobaculia bacterium | reverse complement strand
GTGCGGTGCATCGGGCCTTGCAGCCGAAGATTGGTGAATAGTCCGGGCTAGGTCCCAAGCCTCACGACCTCGTCAGAGGCCGATAGGTCACCCGGTGGGGCCGATCGGCCTCGTCACCGAGACGCCGGCGTCGGTCGTCGCGGTAATCGGAGTAAGGGCCGGGGAACCACTCGACGTGAGAGTCGCCCTCGAACGCCAACATGTGGGTCGCCACCCTGTCCAGAAACCAGCGGTCATGAGAGATCACCAGGACTGTTCCGGCGAACGCGAGGATCGCCTCCTCGAGTGCGCGCAGGGTGTTGACGTCGAGGTCGTTGGTCGGCTCGTCGAGCATCAGGACGTTGGCGCCTTCCTTGAGCATCCTCGCCAGGTGGACGCGGTTGCGCTCGCCGCCCGAGAGCATCTTGACCGGTTTCTGCTGATCGGTGCCGGTGAAGTTGAAGCGTCCGACGTAGGCGCGCGAGTTGACCTCGACGGGGCCGAGCCACACCGACTCCGATCCCTGTGAAATGACCTCCCACACGGATTTCTCGGGGTCCAGGGTCGACCGGCTCTGGTCGACATAACCGAGCTTCACGGTCTCCCCGAGACGAAGGCTGCCGGCGTCGGGCTCCTGTTGACCGGTGATCAGCTCGAAGAGGGTCGTCTTGCCGGCGCCGTTGCCGCCGATGATGCCGACGATGGCGCCGGGTGGAATCGAGAGGTTCAGGTCGTCGAAGAGCAACCTTTCACCAAAGCTCTTTGCGAGACCTTCCGCCTCGATCACCACGTCACCGAGGCGCGGACCGTGCGGGATAAAGATCTCGAGCTCACGGGCCATCGTCTCCGGTTCCTGTGACAGAAGCTCCTGGTAGGCGTTGATCCGCGCCTTGCCCTTGGCGTGGCGTGCGCGCGGCGCCATCCGGATCCACTCGAGCTCACGTTCGAGGGTCTTTTGGCGACGGCCCTCGCTGCGCTGCTCCTGGCGAAGCCGCTCCTCCTTCTGCTCGAGCCAGGACGAGTAGTTGCCCTTCCACGGGATTCCGTGGCCACGGTCGAGCTCGAGGATCCAGCCGGCGACGTTGTCGAGAAAGTAGCGGTCGTGGGTCACCGCGATGACGGTGCCCGGATAGTCCTTGAGATGGCGTTCGAGCCATCCCACCGACAGCGCGTCAAGGTGGTTGGTCGGCTCGTCGAGCAGCAGAATATCGGGCTGTTGGATGAGCAGACGGCACAAGGCGACCCGGCGCCGCTCACCGCCCGAGAGCACATCGACCACGGTGTCGGGCGGCGGACAACGGAGGGCATCCATCGCGAGCTCGAGCCGCGAGTCCAGCTCCCACGCGCCCATCGCCTCGATCCTGTCCTGAACTTCGGCCTGGCGGTCGAGGACCTTCTGCATCTCGTCGTCATCCATCGGTTCGGAGAACCGATCGGCGAGCTCGTCGAACTCGGCGAGCAGCGCCTTCGATGTTGCGGCGCCCTCCTCGACGATCTCGAGCGCCGTCCTGCCGGCCTCGAGCTCGGGTTCCTGCTCGAGCAGCCCCACGGTGTAGCCCGGCGCCCGCACGACCTCACCGTTGGACGACTCCTCGACCCCTGCCATGATCTTGAGCAGTGTGCTCTTGCCGGCGCCGTTGAGACCGAGGACGCCGATCTTGGCACCGTAGAAGAAACCCAGAGAGATGTCGCGCAAGACCTCCTTCTGGCCGTGGATCTTGCTGACCTGCACCATCGAAAAAATCACCTTCTGATCTTCAGCCGCCATCAATCCTCCGAAGGGAGCAGGTTGCCCCGGGACGGCCTTCAAGTCAAGGTTCGGTGGCTCCCGGTGTGCAGGAAAGTGGGTTGCGCGGGCGACCGCGCTGGTCGAAGGCCGGGCAGTCGGTTGCGGTTCCGATCGCCGGGCTTCCCGCCTCGGGCAGAATGGTCTCGGTCAGCCCGCCGTTATCCCGAAGCTCGCCAAGCAGCGGATCGTCAAAGACCGTGTTCCCGGCGCACGCCAGCTCAGTCTGCCCTCCGGCATTCTCATCGGGCCACTGGAAGTTGGCGCCCTGGCCCGTATGCAGCCTGTTGCAGCTCGTGTTCTCCCAGATGAAGACCTTTGTATTGTCGGCGATCAAAGTGTTTTTCAGCACCAACAGGTCTCCGCCGTTGATCGCCGAGGCGAAGGAGTACTCGCCCACGGTCGAGTTGCCGCCGATGGTCACCTGCCACGCGGTTCCGGTGACGTTCTGATTGACCGTCATCCCGGCGCCGAGGCTGGTACGGGCGTGGTTGTCGGCGATGGTGACGTTGGTCATGTCGAGCGTCGTCACGCCAGGATTCTCCCAGATGAACATCCCTCCGGAGCTGTTGGCCGTGTTGCCCGAGACCGTGCTGTCGGTCATTTTGATCTGCACGCCCTGAAGGTACAGCCCGCCGGCCTGGCTCAAGGTCGGGAAGTCGTTGACGACGTTGCCCGCGACCGCGGTCTGATCGATCGTCATGCGTCCCACCCCATCGTTGGAGACCCGGAACACACCACCGCCCAGGGCGTTGGCCGTGTTGCCCGAGATGACCGCACCACAGATGTCGAAGGCCTGGCTGACGCCATCCATGTAGATGCCGCCGCCGTTGCCACCGTTGCCCGGGTTGCCGCCGGTTCCGGTGGCCGAGTTTCCGCGGACCACCGTGTTGACCAGCTGGAGATCGTTGTGCAGATTGCCGATCGCTCCTCCGCTCGAGCAACGATTGTCGGCGAAGGTCGAACCGGAGATGATGGTTTCGCCGATGCCGAGCGAGTACACCGCGCCGCCCGCGACATCCTGTCCGGGGCTCGGGCCGATGTTGTTGGCAAAGATGCAGTCGAGGATCGTGAGGCTCCCTCCGTGCCGGAAGACCGCCGCACCGCCCGAGTCGACATCGGTCCCCGGAAAGTCGGCCGTGTATCCATCGACGAAGTTGAGGAATTGGAGCGTGAGCAGCGGATAGTCGCGATCGAAGAACGAGTCGAGCTTGAGGATGCGGGTGGCGCCACCGCCACTGAGCGTGATCAGACCGCCACCGTCGATCACCAGATCGCGGGTGATTGCCTTCTCCGAGGTCACGTGTGCACCGCCGGACCACAGTCGAAGGTGATCGCCGCCGCACCGGGGTCGCCGAGCGCGGCATCGAAGGCCGCCTCGGTACAGCTCGCCGGCGTCCCGTTACCGACGACGCGGGCGCCGGTGGTGTCCGCCGCCGGAGCCGGCAGCAAACAGCTGGAGCCGTTGATGCACCCGCCCTCGTCGATCCTCTGGTCGCAGTCGTTGTCCCTGCCATCACAGGTCTCAGTCGTGACGACCGTCGACCACTGGCACGGCCGACCCGACTCGAAATCGTCCGACATGATCTCTTGTGCATTTGCCCGAGGGAGCGCCAAAAAACTCGCCACTGTGAGCGAGACGAGAACAGCCCACGTATCTCGCCACGCGCGCCGGGGGTCTTCAAAAATCGACACCCTTCCATCATATCCACGACATCCGTCCAACTCTGTGACCTGGCTACCTGCGGGGGAGTTTTCAGTTTTTAGTTTTTTGGTTTTTAGTTTTTTGGTTTTAGTTTTTAGTTTTTAGTTTTTAGTTTTTTGGTTTTAGTTCTTTAGTTTTGAATTCCTCATTCCTCATTCGCTCGAGACGGTACGTGGCCTTCTCGACCCGTGCCGAGCCAACGGTGATAGACTTTTCTCAGGCAAAGGAAAGACTGAAGTGGAATCGACGTCAGGATGCTTCCGCAGACCGGCGCAGTTGGTTCTCGCGTCGGCTCTCCTCTGGTTCGGCGTCTGGACCCCGCTTCCCGACGCCCACGCCCAGAGACCTTTGATGCCGAACGTGCGCGAGATGCGCCTCGAACAAGCCCTGGAGCTATTGCAGGAGTACGACCTTCGGGGCGACGTCCAGAACCCCCTCGATCAAGCACCGCTGATCGTCATCCGGCAGTTCCCGGCGGAGGGCGCCGAAATGCCCGACGACGGGATCGTTCTCCTGTGGGTTGAACCGGCTCGATTCGAGACGGTACCTTCGATCACCGACCTCCCGGTCGAACGGGCCGACGCCATTCTTCAAGAGAGGGAGCTGGCGGGTGAGCCGATGGGCCGTGAACCTTCACCGCTGGCGGTCGGCCGAGTCAGCCGTCAGGATCCGCCGGCCGGCCAACCGGTGCCGGATGACCGGATGGTGCGCTACTGGGTTTCGCTCGGGCGCCGCATCGTTCCCGAAGTTCGCGGACTTCCCCTCGAAGAGGCCTTGGCCCGCCTCGAAGAGAGCGGTCTTCCGGGCGAGGTCGCCGGCGAGGCGGACTCGGTCCACCCTCCCGGTTTCGTCGCCGACCAGGAACCCGGAGGCGGCGCTGCGGTGATCGACTCCGAGCCGGTCGTCCGGCTGTGGCTGTCGACCGGTCTTCCTCCTGAACGCCAGGAACCAAACAGGTTTCCAACGGTACCCGAGGTGCGCAACATGCCCCTGGAACGTGCGTTCACGACTCTCCGCAGAGCCGGCCTCGGCGGAGAGGTCGCTCAGCGGCAGGACTCAGATCTGCCCCTTGATTTCGTGATCGAGCAGGACCCGCCGAGCGGCACCCGCGTCGAGGAGAGGGGCCTCGTGGTGCGCCTCGTTCTTTCCGACGGCCCGCCCGATACTGCGAGCATTCCTCCCTGGGCCGTCGGCGGGGTTGGACTCCTCCTGGGTCTCGGGATGGGCGCGGTGTGGCGGCTTCGCCGCCGCAGACCAGACGGTAAGGGTACCGAACCAGCCTCGGTCAGGGTGATCCCTCGCATCGACCGCGGTGAGCAGGGCGTCACGACAAATACGCCGGTGGATCTGAATATCGAGATCGAGCTGCGACCTGCACCCGATCCCGGCGAGCAGGAGATCGATTCAAGCCGGCCACTCCTCCCGGAATAGGAGGCGACGATGAACGACATGACCCTGAATCACATTGTTGATCTGAGCCGGGCGGACCTTTCGCGCCAATGGCACCACGAATTGGAGAGCTACGCGCGCGTTCAAGCCATCAAGAACGCGGTCGACAAGCAGGGTATCCGCGGGCTCTGGGATTCCACCCGGGACGAAATTTCACGCAATGTCGAAGCCGTGTTGGACGTTCCCTTGCTCGACGTCCTGCGTGGCGGATGGGCCAAGGCGCGCATGCTCGCCCGTTACCGGGATCGCGAGACGTACCCGCCGGACACGACCTATATTGCGCCTCTGACCGAGCACACGATCCGCTCACGTCACAGGCCCCATCTGGAGATCCGCATCAACCAACAGCCCGCCGGCCGGATCGACTTCGATCTGCTGCTCGAGATGGTCATCAAGGGTCTGCGCCTTCACATCCGAGACGCCCGCATCAGGAAGATCGACACCGGCGAGTTTCGAGCCAAAGCCAAGCTCAGCTGCGAGGGTTTCCCACTCGCCCAACGGGAGTGGAGAAAGTTCGCGCTCCCCGGAAGCATCGACCTCGGCGAGGGAGTGGAAATCTAGGAGTTGATAGCACATAGAATCAACGGCGCCTTTCGAGTATCGTGAAAGCCCTTTTACATTGCATTCCCGGCCCACACTCAGAGTATTGCGCCTCGAATGCGACAAGACCGGCGCTTCACGGCCCTCCGAAATCCATCCGCCATTTATGCGCTGCACTCTCCCAGCCCGCGTATCTCACCACAGGGTACTCGCCGTTTCGCTGAAAATCCTGTGAGAAAATCGCCCTCGAAATCCACCTTTTCACCCATTTAGGCGATGACTCGGGCTGGCCGTCGCCCCATGCTCAATTGTGATGGTCCAGAAAAACGGGGAGAACCTAATCAAAGAAAGCGAGGAACACATGGCATTCACGAAATTGTTGCTAGAAAACGAAACCATTCCGGCTGGAGGCGAAAAGAGGCTGCTGCCGAGTCTCGACGTGCAAAGGTGGGACAGACTTCACTTCCACATTGGTTCGGATGCGCGTTCTATTTCGGGACTCAGCGTACGAATCCTGTTCGGCACACCACTCAAGGGCACTCACTGCGGGGCTCTTCTTGCAGACAGCACGGTGTGGTACGAGGACACGGTGTCGGAGAGAGAGTTCTCTCATGCCGTGCCAACGACTCACGGCGGTACCGGTGTTGTGATGAGTGTTCCCGTCGTCGCGCCGCTGCTCTACGACGTCATTCTCAGGAACAACGGATCGGCGGACCTGACGACAATCTCCGTCGCTGTGATGGCGCAAGAAATATAGGGCGCCGTAAAGGCAGCAGAATAGCGGCTCCGCTGGAGCCGCTATGCGTGATCGCGAACAGTGAGAGTGAATGGCGGCATGAATTGAACAGTCAGGACAGCTTGTAGAGCATTGAAAACCAGGTATTTGGTGACCTGTTCGAGCGCTTTCAAACCGGTGGCTGCCGTACCTCGCCGGCATCACAATCGTGAAGCTACGAAGGGGGGATTGCTGATGTCGATCGATCTGAACAATGTGTCTGTGTTGAATTGACACCGATACTGGTCGATGGTCGTCGTCGCGCTGGCCGTCACGGCGATGACCGGGTGTGAACGAGAGCTCGGGGTCTACACTCTCTGTCAGTACGAGGACGGGTCGTACAATCCGATGGGCCTACAGGCCTTCCACTGGGTTCAGGGCAAGTTTCACATCGTGCTCGGTCACTACAAGAGCTACTCGACGTCCCAGCTGGAACCCCTGACCGGTTTCGCCCTGGATCTGCTCGCTGGGGTGCCGATTCAGACCGCCTACTTCGACGTCGACCCTGACTTCAATACGTCGGCCATCGCCGCCGAGAACTTCGAGTTCCCGGGCTGGCCGGCTTCGACCATGGTCAACGATGCATGGGACGACGCCGGACCCGACCATGAGGACACGAGCATCTTCACGCAACGGTGGATCACACCCGTGGGCACCGTCGCCGAGCACTGGGACTAGGGGGAGATCACCATGCGAAAAACACTGTTGATTTGCCTCAGCTTACTCCTAGCTGGAGCCGCCGGAGCGGCCGAACGACCTGATGACCCGCAAGCGCAAGAGCAACCGACTGATGTTCTGAATCTGGATCTGACAGCCATCAAGGTTAACAGCGAGGCGGCGCGAAAGCTGCTCGGTTCCGACACCATTAGGGTGCGCAATAAGCGCTCCCTCTTCGTACCGCGCGGTGAACTGCCTTTGCCCAAGGTGACACCGCTGACCGACGCCCAGAGCCGCGAGCGGCTACTCAAACTGCTGCCATCGTTCGGCATAGACTCGCGCAAGATCAAAGAGCTCAACAACGCCTATCTGGTCCAGCTCGAAGATGCCGCCGGTTGGGTCCATCGGGCATCCGGAGGGTACAAGCTCACAGTCACCAAGAACAGTATGGCCACACCAACGCGGGTCGAGGACTTCCGCGAGGCAGTGCAGCGCAGCCTCGACCATGTCGCCAAGAACGGTCTTCTCGACCTGACCGATCGCGAGGAGATCCGGGTCCTCAACCTGCACTGCGGGTACCTGGAGGCACCGATCGATTTCGAGCAGGAGCTCCTCAGACCGGGCTGCCTGGTGAGCTTTTCCGTCGGGGAGAACCCGTCCGACATTGCGGACCAGCTCATACTCGCGCTCGAAGAGGACGGGCGGCCAGACAAGCTTCTCGGCACCCAGTCGCGGGCGGCTTCCGGCAAGTGACGGCGATGGGTGCGGTGCATCGGGCGTTGCAGCCGGAGACTGGTGAATAGTCCGGGTTAAAGATCTGATATCACCTCGATGATGTCGCTTTCCAGCGAAGCGAAACCCACCTTCACGACACGCGGACGTGCGTGAGCTTCGCGCAATATTCTCAGGGCATGGTCAAACGCAGGGTTGTCCCGGCAGAGGGTGTAGATGCGCGCAGACTCCAGGAACACAACCCGAACATCGTCCGGCTCTTCGCGCTCTCGAAGATTCGCCACTGTCATCTCGCGGTAGTACCTTGTGTCTGGCATCGTGTCCCTTGCTTCGGTCACGGATATCTCCGACCGGAGTTTACGCTTCCCTGCTGACGGCGGACCCCTCCCATTCGACCAGTCTCGTTCACACCGTTCTTCGTGGCTCCTGGCGTCTTACGGACAGGTCACCATGCCACTGTAGAGGCCGAGGTAGGAATCCGTCGACGTGTAGGACGGATCCGTGCCGAACGCCGTCCCGGCATAATTGGCAGGCCAATACGCCGACCCGGGTTGAATCGAGTATTTCGAGACGTTGGCATCGGGATGACAGGCCGTGTTCTGCTGCGCCGAGAGCCACGTGCTCAGCAGGACAGGCTTGTCGAACATCCCGGGATCGATGACCATCGCTAGCTCAAAGGTCACCCACCGCGAGCGCATTCCGGGAAACCTCACCTTTCGGAGATGCGTCCTCATACGGATCAGCGGCGCCACGTGGTACCACCAGGTCACACAGCATCCGCCCCACTTGTCGGCTCTGACCGCCAGGGTGTCGTTGCCTTCATTTGCGAAGCTGAATACCTTCTCGCAGCAGTAGCGGTATTTGGTCGTGATGACCCACCGCATCTTGTGAGCTCGAGCGAAGCAACCATCCCGCACATACTGAAACGGAATGCAGGGGGACACATCATGCGGACCCGGCAGATGGCACGATTGCTGAGCACAGTAATCGAAGATCTCCTTGGCCTTCTGGTAGCTCGGTACCACCCGCTTACACAGAAGAAACACCTTGAACTTCAGATAGTAGTCGACAAGGTTGAACGTCGTCGGGTCGATCTTGTCGACATCGATCTTGACGACCTTGTCCGGCTCCTTGAGAAAGGTCCTCTCTTTGAAAAAAGACTCGGTCTCTTCTGGGGTCGGGGCATCGATTCTGCGGATGATTGGTCGCCGGCGATCAATGGAGACCCACACCGGCCGTTTTTTGCGCAGAGCTGTTCTGGCGATTCTGGAATACTTTTCGGCCGATTTCGTGGTCTCGCGAAGGTTGAAGATCTGTTGTCGTTCGTTGAAGAGATACTCGGTGGGTCCCTCCCGCTTCGGTTTGCGAATCGCGGCCACGGTCAGCAGTTCGGAATCTTCTCTTCGTGCCATGGTCGGTCCTCCTCAGCTTGGATTTCTGTTGCGCGCCGGAAAGCGCGCAGGCTTTCGAATGGCGCGCCCCGTCCACTCGAGATCAGGGAGCCACGATCGATGCTATTCGACCGGACGAGGCCCCCAGCTCGAGTGAGGTTTGGTTTCACCCTCCGGAACGGCCGGGATCACAATCTCGAAGTGCTCTCTCTCATGGATCCTCCGTTTTCCAATCTCGCCTTCCGTCTCGTGGAATCCGCGAAATACGTAGACCGGCTCGACCCACATTTGAGGGATCGGTCCCGGCCCGGCCCAGTAGGCCATCACCAACTCTGTGACCGTGACGATCGTCGTCACCTCAGGCATCCCGTCGACCTTTTCCGGCGGCCACCCGGCCTTGAAGCGCTCGATCGCATCCTCTGGTGAGATGATCGTGACCTCCTTGTCAGCCGCAACCTCGCGCCAGATCCTCGCGGCGCCGATGATCTCGCCGTTGGAGCCGAAGGCTACGCTCGCCTTGGCGCCCGGACCCAGCACCGGAAGCTCGCCGAGTTCGACGGCAAACGCCGCCGAGATCCCACTCTTTCCCTCGCTTGTCACCACGCCTTTCTGATCGGCCAGTCTGAAATCGTAGTATCCGATCCCCGCAAACGAAGCGTTCTCCGGCAGGAGTCCGTTTTGGGTCAGGAATGCCTCCGCCTTTTTCGCCGCCTCGTTCTCCGAAGGGAGGTTCGTGGCCGCTTCCTCGATTGCAAGCTTTGCGTTGTCGCTGAACCGAACGTATCCGGTGCCCGGCTGCTTGAAGACCTCGAGAACTCTCTTTTCGTCCTTGACCACGAGCTGCCGCTCCCGGTCGATGATCTCGCCATCGAGTTCAAACGCCGCCATCCATCGCTTCATCACCTCTTCCGAGACCTTGGGGGGTAGGACCTTGTAGACCGTCATTGCCTCCGGGGCCTCGGGCATTGGACCCACCATCTCGAACACGGCCACGATGACCGGCCGCGATGGTTGTTGCGCCTCAACCAACGAGGCCGCTCCCATGCTCGCGAGGGTGACCGCGAAAATGACGAAGATACTGAGTTTCCTTGTCATGGCTGTCCTCCTGTCGTGAGCGTCAGTTGCATGGCCAGCTGTTGTGGGCAAAGTTCTGAGTGGCCGGGTCCGGGTCGTCGCTCACCCACCCGTACTCGTAGATGTGATCGTTGAGGGTGTTGCTTCCGGTGCTGTAGGCGCGGAGGTAGGCGCCCTCCACCGACGCGCCCTCGGTATCCTCCGTCGCCTTTCTCCACGCCTCGCGCACGGTGTACTGCGTGCCGTCACGAGTACCTGTCAAATACTCGGCGAAAAACCTCCCGCGGTCACCACTGTCATATGCCGAACTCCGGAAACCGAGGATGTAGTGGAGACCTTGCATGACGTCCGAGTTACCCCACCGTTCCCACACCGTGTAGTCGACCCCATCCCCGTCGCTCTTGATCGCGAGCGCCGAGCACACGTCCAACACGATCCATTCCAGGCGTCCATCGCCCCATTGCGGCTCACGCGCCGAGGGAATTGATCCGAGCACCCAGTCGTCATTTGCATCCACGCCAAAGGTAAAGCCGCCACCGCGACCCACCCCCGTCGGGCCGGTAATCGTGCCCTCTCCGGCGCCATGCCCCGCGAAGTAGGCGAAATCGACCTTGTCGATCCAGTCGGCGTCCAGACCGCCCATTGTCGAGCGTTTAAAGTGCTTTTCCCATGCGGCGGCATCGCCCTGGTCGAAGATCCCGTCCCAATCAGGATGGGCCCGAATCTCGTCGTAGAAACCCTGAGCGCAGTCGTCGCGATCCGGCGGTGACCACTTCCCTACCGAGCTGTAGTCGACCACCCACTCGACCCCGACACGGTTCGGACAGCCGCACACCAGTATCAGCACCAGGCATGGCATCAGCGGCCGAATAACCCGAAATACGCCTTGCGCTTCCATACGTGCCTCCTCTCTTCTCAACAGGGACCAGAATTCCCTTTCATTCGCGGGCTTTGGTGGCCCGCACCGGAGCCTTTATCGGTTGCCGTCGACTCCAACCGTCAGGCCGAGCTCACTTCTGCACGAAATGTAAGTCCTGGTCCCAAGAACGCCTCAAGTAGTGGTATCCATCTGTGGTCCTGGTGGCTGCATGAACGACAAAACGATACGCACAACCGCCCAGCATCATCCCACTCGGTTCGAGGTGGTTCGCGTCCAGGTAGAGGAACATGTTTTCGAATCCCCCTTCAGAGGTCTGGGCGCTGGACACCCTTGCACCAGAGATATCGACCATCGAGTTGGTCACGCCGTCATACTTCTTCCCGAGTAACACCTCGTTGTTGTTGTCGTTCCGCTCGTACCGGAAGTGCCAGCTGCGCAAATAAGAGTTGGCGTGAGAGGCAGTCAGCTTGAACGACAGGTATTTCGTGGGTGCGGCTGGCTGGAGGCTGAAGATCAGACAGGTCGGGTCTGCTGATCCGCCGTAGTCCGTGGGAAAACTTCCCAGCAGGGATCCGAGGAGGTCATCGCTTCCCGGCGCGGGCCCTGGGGTATAGACGCGCGGGGTGTCAAAATCGCCCGCCTGGAGTGGGAGAATCCGAGCCATCGGTGCCACGTTGTCCAGCATGAGCGTCATATCACTGAAATCGGTAATCAAACCGAAATCGGCGGGGTTCGGCAAACCGAAGAACTCGAACTCCAGCTCGTAGTCACCGTTTCTGCCACCCGTCCGCCACAGAGCCACCAGATCAGGAAAACTCCAAAACACATTGTTGCTGGGTGAAATAGGTGTCAGCTCATAACAACCCGTCACTCCGCCGACCGTCTTCGGTCCGAGGGTCACGCGCTGTGTGTCCACCGTGCCCGCCACGAAATTGACCGTGTACTTCGTCTTGACCAGGGCGTCGTCGACGTAGTCGAAGGTGGAATGGTCGGATGGATCCGGATAGGCCCGAATCTTGTAGCAGACGTTTGGCATGGAATAGAGAGCCTGGCTGAATGCACCAAATATGTAGAGGTTCCCGCCAAACGGTGAATCCTCGTACTGCGGGATGGCCAGATCGGCTGCGACCGACGCCGGCACATTGACCAGGCCGGTCGACGGCTCGATGAGATGTTGCGTGACGCCTCCGACCTCGGTGGCGAGTTCGACCTTCCCGACACGGGTGAATATCGCGGTGTAGAGTGCGGGCAGAGACGGAGCCGGGGCATAGTCTCGGTCGTTGGAAACGTCGCTCAGGGCCTCGTTAACGAGGAGGAATCTGACATTCACTCCGGCCGCCACGAGGTTCGGTTCGCTGTAAACGAGTTGCTTGCTGGTGGCCAGCTCCTCGACGATGAACCTGACTGACTTGCTTGCCCCGGCAGCGGTAAAGGAAGCCAGGTAGCCACCGTCCTGTCGGGTAATGTAGCTGGCCAGCTCACTGTCGTTGCTGGCATCCATCACTCGTACCTTGACCAGGTTTCGGGGAATCCCAGCCACCAGCTCCTCTCCGATGATCTGGTCGGCCGATACCCCGGTCAGGGGGTTCGTGGGTGGGTCCTCGCCGGGAGCGAGGGCCGTTGAGCTGTAAACGCGTCCCACCACAAAGTAGTCTGCAGCCTCGAGACCGGGCGCCATCAAAATGACGACCATGATTGCGGCGGGAATCAAGTATCCGAGCTCGAACCTGATGGGATGACCATTTTCTTTTTCTTTGTCCCTCATGTCAGTACTCCCCTTTTTGCAGTTTTTGTGGGTTGGCTTTTGGACGTCATTTTTTCGCCACTTCCTTGATCCTTACGATCCTGAGGTCCTTTCCACCGATGCTGACGCGTTCGAGGACCGGAGCCTGCCGGGTGGGAACCCTCAACCACTGCTCGATTGCGCTATCGAATGCAACGCGTGGTTTCTTGACCAGCTCGGCACCTCTGACGATCACCTGCAGATCCCGCATCAGGGAACGGCTGGTGATTGCATTTCCGAACTCGTCTGCCAGATAGACTCGAACCATCCAGCGCGGCCTGTCGTCGCGAGTGCCTTTCAGGACCAGTAGCTCGGCAAACGACCTTTCATAGTCGATGGGCGCCGGAGCCAGCCGAACCGACTTGGACTGAACCCGGTCGGCCCTCTCATCCCGGTAGGTCATGGTGACCTTGTACTCACCAGCAACCTTGGTGTCGTCCTTCAAGAAACCCGTATAGGTCCCGTCTGCCTCATGCTGGAGCTTCACATCGACGACACGCGTCTTCATGATTTTGTGTTGTTGTCCGTCGGTGATTTTGTGGACAAACGCGGCCCTTGGGTTCATGTCGGGGTCCTTGCGAAGCTGCATGGGATCTATCGGCAGAGTCCCGTATTTCAGCATGTGTTCCCGAGCTGCCTGCCGAAGTTTCGTGGTCAGGGAGCTGTCGGCAGGAATCTGAACCGTCGCTGTCAAGCCCGACGTCTTGATCGGCTCGCCTCGATCAGCAAGATGCGCCTTGATGACCAGAGGTGTTCCCACGACTCCCTTGGATTTCACGTCAAACGCCAAACGTGCTCCGACCCGATCGGATCGCACTGCAACCAAGTAGTCCTGTCGCGGTTCTCCCTCGACTCGATATCCCCAGGTACCCGCTGCCGGTTTCTCCACCCGCGCGACGACGTAGCCCCTATCCCTCTGAACCGAAGCATTGGCGAGGGTATCGGGGCTTTGCCATGCACCTCCGGGGGGCCGGAGTTCCAGTTTGATCTCGGCGCTCAGGTTGTCTGACTGCAGAATGAAATACAAGACATCATCCAGACCCTCAAAGTAGGTGTCGTACGAATCGTCACCACCACCGGTGGTCCCGACGTCGGCACGATAGAGGTCATCGGCGCTGTAGGTCTGCTGCATATCGAGGTACACCTGAGCGAGGTCGATTCCAGGTCCAGGTGGCGCGTACCACTGGCCGTCGGTCTCTGAGGTAAGGCACTCGAGGCAGTCGGTCCAGGCGGAGGCACCGAGAGCGATGGAAAACACCCTGATGTCGTTCGCCTGAAGCTGAGCCAGGACGCCTGCACCGATGCATGGACCGGAAGGATCGGTGTCCGGGCATGCGCGTGGGGTGCCGCTGTTTTCATATCCATCGGTGAGGAGCAGAATGGCTCGCTTTCTCGTGGGGTCGGCCGGCACGGAGGTGAGAATCTGGATGGCGCGCTCGATTCCAACTCCCATCGGTGTCATACAGCCCGTATGCGGAACGGTGACATTGAGGTTGATGTTGATGGCGGCTGCGAGCTTGTTCCACCATGTCGCCTGTTTCAGAGGCGGCACCGGCGTGCCCCAGATATCGGCCACGTCCCCGGTGAGACAGCCGCCGAAAGCCACGACCGCCAGTCGATGACTTTCGTTCATGGAGAGTACGAAGGTTTGAGCCCTCGACTTTGCGTGATCGAGATAGGTGTCGCCCGCGTAGGTGTAGTAGATCATGCTGCCGGACACGTCATGAACGACAACCACGTCGACATCACGAATTCCCAGAATGCTGTCGTAAAGGGAGATCGCCACATTGTCGCCGGGATTGTCGTCGCTGGTGCCACTCGGATAGACTGCTTCCGCCCGAATATGGAAGCGGTTGCCGCTCGCTGGAACCGCCCAATCGACGTGTCGTGTGGTCACCGACGGATAGTCGGCAGGCCAGCTCTTCGTGAGAATGAAGGGCGGGTCGGTCGCGGTGTAGGTCACCGGCAGCGAACCGATCAAGGTCCAACCCGATCCAGGAGCGGTCAGCGCCGGCGGCGTCTCCCCGACCAGGGCGTTGCGGTAATGAAATCGAATCTCGACGCTGCCGCTGGGGACGGTGTGGTCCAACACGCCGTTGATGTAGAAGCGAGCGTAGAGTGGATTTGTCACTCCACGTCGTACGATGTCCGGAATCGAGGCATCTCCAAAATCTGCCCCCACCTTGATATCCGGAGAATGCCAGTTCGTGGAGTTGGCCGGAGAGGTGATATTGGGAGCCGGCTCCAGCACGAGGTCATGATTCTGCGCTGAAGCAGGGCTCGCCACCGCAACCGCCAACAGAACGACCGCTGCGAGTTGGGGACAACTATCGCGTCTGTTCCATACAATCATCTCTCTTGCCTCCTTGTTTGGGTAATCCTCACGCTGAATGTCTGCCGTTGAATCTTGGAATACTCGATTCCGGCCTTTGCCAGGTTTTGGGTTGCTTCCCGCTTTTCTCGCCATTCACCCGCCCTCTGACTAGAGCCCTGTGAGCCTGGGCCGCCACGCCTCCCGGCATCAGGCTTTCTGGGCGCAACGTTTTCCGACTGATCCTGAAGATCGACTCGGCTCACGGTCGTGTCATCACCCGTTTGGGTGATGCGAGGCGCCTCCAGAGCGCTATTCTGCGATTCGAGCCGGTCCAAGCCACGCCCACCTCGTCATCGTCAGCATGAAACTGGGTCTGTGCCCCCGACCTTGGCGTCACGGGCCCGGGACCTCGTCGCCGATACGCCGAACCTCGAGAAAGACATCGGCCTTCACCGGATCGTAAAAGTCCTGCCAGAGCTTCACCTCGACGAAATCGCCGTCGCCGAGGTTCAGATCGAAGGTGAAGTGCTGGGTGGTTCCGGTCGCTCCGTGCCCCACCTTGTTGGCTGTCGAGCGAGCATAGGAACCGACGGGGTGCTCACTTCCGTTCAACGAGACAAATGCGTAGTAATAGGAATCCCTGATAACCGCCAGAGGGGGCGTTTCGTGAGATTCCTCGGTGTTGAGCCACCGAATCGCCACCTGAACGAAATATCGACCGCCGAGCCCCGTGGGGACCGTCCATCGCGTCGGCTCCTGATCGTCGAAGTAGCCATCGGAGTCCCAATGCACATTCTGGTATTCGACCGAGCTCTTTTCGTCCGCCGGCACCGCATGCGACCCTGCAACCACCTTGGCACCGTGCAGCTCGCCGCCAATCTGCTGGAGGAGGGCGTACATCTGGTCGAGGTTGTTCCGCCGCAGAAACTTCCGTACGATCCTGAGCTCTTCCTTGGCGACCTCCAGCTTTTTGTCCTCGCTTCTTGTGTTTGGCATCTTTGTCCTCCCTCGTCGTCCCGGTCCTGATTCGCCTCGTTTCTACGCTTTATCCGGTTATCATGACCGTTCGTGCATCCGGCTCCTGTTGGGAGCCTGCCGCTGCTGATATCGGGCTGTCACTTTTCTCTCTGACCCGAAAGTTGCCTGAAACATCCGCACGAGCGCTAGGACTGCTGAGCACCGTTACCGTTCCCGGCAGCCAGCCCATCTGATCGGTCACCCGACGTTGTGTTGGGGCTCCCGAACTGGTGTCTCTCGCGTTGACAGCGTCTCGGCCATCCGAGTCTCGTTGAGGTAGTACACCCTGCCGAATGCAACCTCCCGGCGAAAGTCGGCGTCTTCCCCGAGGCGTTCGAGGAACTCGACCAGCGTCGGCTCTGTGAGCACATCAAAGCATGCACAGCAGACGCTTTTCGAGACGTATCGATCCGGTATGTGACTCTCCAACCCAGCATCACGCATCCGTTGGATGAGCTCTTGCGGCCCCCACAGACGAATCGCATGGAGTACGGCGTTTTCCTCCGCACGATCCAAAATGGTGGCGAGCGGGTCCTGGTTGAGATTGCCGAGCATCAGGGGATGGTTCGATGCAACCCCCACGATGGGACCGAAGCACGCAAGAACCCGTCCATCGGGAAAGATCACCGGAGAGTGGGCCATTGCGCACGCGGCGTCCGGCGGCTTGTCGGAGTACGAGTAACTGAGTAGATTGCGGATTCCTCTGGCCCGGCCAACGGGGAATATGTGTGCGCGGTTGATCGTCTCTGGAAGCGTGAACCGCTCCACTTGCCTTTCGATCTCATCGGTCTCGCTGTCGTTCTCGCCCCTCGTACACAGAGCAACGACATAGCGCCGACCAAGTCGCTGGGCCGCGAGGACCGCGTTTTCAACGTTGCTCAAAGGGATCGTGCGCTGGTGGTAGACGTCTGTACTGAAGGTCAGGATCTGTATTTCAGGCAAGTCTTCGAGGATACGGAGCGCCTCGGCTTCCGAGGTTGCCCAGTACGCATTGGTGACCGCAGTCACGAGGAGGCCACGCGACGCAGCCTGCCGCGAGATAACTCGAAGGTGTTCGAGGTCGGAGAACGGCTCCCCACCCGTAAGCGCTACCGCCAGAATGTGTCCATCGCGATACTCAGCGATCTGGCCCAGCCACGATCCCGCTTCATCCGGAGTGATCCGCTCCGTTCGTTTTGGCCCCGCCCGGACAATACAATGTGGACAGCAGGCTTGACAGTGGAGCGTGGTGACCAGACCGATGTCCCGAAGGAATGGAACGTCGGGTGTGGATTCTCCGTCCGATTTGGGGAGCGAGGCCGAATCTGGCTCGGACACCCTGGAATTCAGTTTTTGCGGCGCGGTTGAGTCGACCAACGCGGTCAGCCCTTGAGCATCTTTTTGGGAATCGCCATGAACTCATAGTCCCTTGCCAGAGGTCGGAGTTCAGGCGAGAGCACGTCGATCGGGATCGGGTGGATCCCGTACCACTCGAGTTTTTTGAAGATTACTCTTGGCTTGCCGTCGTAAATCTCCACCAGCCTCTTCGGTATCGCGAAGTCTGCGGTACTGCCATCAATAATTATTCCACCTGCGACGCTTTTCTTGGTGGCCATGTCACCTCATCCTTTCCCCGGCTTTGTCCGGATCCGAACCATTCATCAGGGCGTTATTCGATGAAGATGGAGGTCGTCCACGGCGGCGCCTGGATCGACCCGCCAGCCAATATCGGACCTTTGTACGACCCGAAAGACCAGAGACACTGACATCAACCCAGCATCCCCTTGGGTATCGCAACGATTTCGTAACTACGGCTCAAGGAGCGAAGCTCAGGCGAGAGGACATCGATCGGCAACGGATGAATGCCGGCCCACTCCAGCTTCTCGAGCAGGACCCGCGGCCGGCCGTCATAGATCGCAACGAGCTCCTTGGGAATCGAAACCTCGGCCATAGCGCCGTCCACGAGGATGATCCTCGAGACGGTTCCCTTTCCTGGCATGCGGCCCCCCTTTCTCCCGGTCTAGGAACTGTCGATACGGTTTGACATACCCAGACAATTTCAGACCCGTATTTTCCGGCGTCATCACCCGTTTGGGTGATGCCCGAAAAAAGCTCCACCGCATCCCGCAACATGAGGGGCAGGGTCTGGATCGATCCATCCTCGCGAGGCGCCCAGATGCATCTGGATGAGCCGATGGTGCGCGTGGAGACCATTCGCGCGCCGCTACGCGAGCCCCCTTCAAAAACACTAAAAAATCGAGAGGAAGAAACGGTTCCGCGGCAAGGGCGGGACATGTCCGGCACCTACGCCGGCAACACCGCAGGGGCGGCATATATGCCGCCCTTTTTCACGTTCGCCAATACATGTCATTGGCAGCGAGGTGACCGCAGGGCGCCGACGAGGATTGCCTGCGACTCGGTTCAGTCGCTCAAGACAACCCTGGGCGGAGAATTGAGGAGTGATGCCGAGATCCGCCCCCCAGATCCCTCGTCGGCGCCCCTCGGGCGCCTCGCTCGGGATGACTCCTTGAAATAATGGGGTTTGGGTGGGCGGATCGAGCATCCAGCATCGAGCATCGGGCGGTTGGGCGGTCAGGCCACAGGCCCCCAGCCGCAAGCCCAGGGTTGGTGGGCGGCCCTTTCAGCCCCCGCCATCCCCTTCCCGTCCGCCCCACGGCTCGACCTCATAGTTACCCGGCAGCCGGGGCGGGCGGTAGGGCGTCTTCGAGTCTTTGGTCGCCTCCATCCGTTCGACCACCGAGCCGTGGATCGTCGCGCCCTCTTTGATGAAGCGGCGCCTTCCGAGGGGAATCCTCCAGCTCGGTTTGAAATCCCTTCGCGGGTCCTTGTACCGCTTCGGAACGAGCTCGGCGACCCACCACGGCCCCTTAAGGGACGTATGGAGGGGAGCGGAGGCGTCGGGGGCGGCATGAAAGCCCTCGTCCTCGGTTGCTTCGGTCGGCTGCGGCGGCACGATCCGCCGTCGTTCTTCCTCGTCGACGATCAGACCACTCCCGAGGGCCTCCTCGATCATCCAATCGAGGGCGATCTGGGAGGGCCCACTCTCGGTCTCGTCGTACCCGCCGCCGACGTCGCAGTGAGCACCGGCAAACCACACCTGCTTGACGTCCTGGCCGTCGCCGCCCTCACCCCACAGGTTCTGGCGATAGAAGCAGCGCCGTTCGTCGATGGCGATCGCGTGCCGGACGGTCTTGACGATCGGATTGTTCATCGTGAACTGCAGCGTCAGCGGATCGTAGATCCAACCCACCGACGAAACCGTATCCCACACCCCGAGGAAGTGCACCGCGCAATCACGGGAAAAGGTGCGTTTGAAGCCCTTGGAGATGTGCGGCCGGCGATCGTACTTGAAGAGCTTGAGGGCGTAGGACAGCAAATTGTCGTTGCGCCGTTCCAGCAGACCACACTTGTAAAGCATGGCGGCCACGGCGCGTGCGGTGTACGCCCCTCGGCTAAAACCGAAGATATAGACCCGGTCGTCGGGCTCGTAGGTTTCCATGAGGAAGCGGTAGGCATCGCCGATGTTGTCGGTAATTCCGTAGCCGAACGCCAGCCCGAATACCTTGGTCACCGCCCGTGCCGGCCGGGTCAACGCAGCGGGTGCACTGAACGTGCCGACCCCCGGGTCGTAAAAGGCCACCTGACCGGGATCGCCCTTCGGCAGCAGGGAGAAGAGCTTCAAGACATTCGTGTTGCGGTCACCGTACTCGTTGCTCGTCCCGTCACAGCAGACCACGATGTTCTTCGCCATCTTCACTCCGCCTGCGCGTCTACAAGCCGCGGACGAGCGCCAGCGCTCGATCGATCTCGCCCAAAATGCTCGCCACCTTTTTGACCTTGTCGACGGCGGTCTGCAGCTCCCGAACTTTTCTCTGCGCCGATTCGTTGATGGCGCGGAGGTCGGTCATCAGCGCCGCCGCCTGGCCGTTCCAGGTGCGCAGCATGTCGCCGCGCAGCCGATCGATTTCTTTCAAAGCCTCCTCTTCCCTCGTCCGCGCGTCGGACGAATCGAGGCCCTGCTGCTCGAGGATGACGGCGAGCTTGATCAGTTTGCCGTACTGAAACAGAAGGAAGCTCAGGATTTCGAGTTTCTGGTCAAAGCTGGTGATGGCCATGAATTACTCCTTCGCAAAGTCGTCGTAGCGTCTCTTGAGAGCTTCCGCGTAGGTCAGAAGCTCCGAAAACGACAGCGACACGCCGTCCCTGACCGATGCCTCGAGCTTGCGGTGGGCCTCTGGGAGTGCACCGTACGCCGAGTCGATGAGTCGAAGTGCCTCCAGATTTCGAAGCGTCTGCTCGTTCAACGCCAGAATATTCTCAATAAGTTTCTCGCGTTGGCCGGCGGATAGGCCCGAGGCGCCCTCAGTCAGCTTGCTGTAGGCCGCCAGATATTCGGTCTGAATGCCCATCCCACTGAGCTTGGCGAGGTTTTGAGCGGCCCTTGCGAAGGCGTCCATCTCGGGTTGGGACGACCGGATCAGCTCGATCAGCGCATCCTGCCGCTTGTTTTCTACATAGCTCTTCGCCAGCTCACCGAAACCGAAGAAAAAGCCACCCGGGATCTCGGCATCGATTCCCAGATTCGTGGCGAGGGAGTCGGCGCTCGCCCGTAAACCGCTGGCGACGGCATCGGCGTCGACCGTCGGCGAACCGTCGCCGCCGGCCAACACCACTAACGTCTCGGCGTATTCGAGGACCAGATCGTTGATGGCACCGAGATTGTCCCGAGCCTCGCCGATGAGTTGAAAAAGAGGTGCCTCCTCGAGCTGCATCGAAAACGGTGTCGCACCACTTCCGAGTTGAAGCTGGTCCACCGTACCCGATGCCTTCCACCCCTCCACAATCCGCGCGTACACCAGCTCTTGCTCGACCGCGATCGCCGCATCGGCACCCAGCTTCAGCTGGACGATCGAGTCGTAGAAATCTTGGAACGGTTCGGTCGGCACGGTCTTCGCCGACGCACATCCCATCAGAAGCACGAGGCCGAGCGCGGCTCCGATCAACCCGGCAATCGATCGACGCTTCCTGTCAACGTTCATCTTCGCAACCTCCTTGGAATTCGGAGTTGAACCCTTGAGCCCGGTGAGCGATCATGATCTCCTTTTCAATTCCAACCGTTCCTCAAGACCCGCTCCATGTTCTTGCCGAGAATCTTCTCGACGTTCGACTCGCTGAACTGGGCATCAAGCAACGCATCGGTCAGCCTGGGCAGCTGGGAGATGTCCTTGATGTCATCGGGCGGGTCGGTGAACCCGTCGAAGTCGGAACCGAACGCCACGGTGTCGATGCCGCCGACATCGGCGATGCGCTGTGCAGTCGCGACAATTGCATCGAGCCCATTCTTGGTGTCGTGCTCGCCCAGCCAGTAGTTCATTAA
This sequence comes from uncultured Thermoanaerobaculia bacterium, assembly GCA_965364305.1. GTDB lineage: Bacteria > Acidobacteriota > Thermoanaerobaculia > Thermoanaerobaculales > Sulfomarinibacteraceae > Sulfomarinibacter. The sequence goes on along the minus strand of CBDTWX010000006.1, from coordinate 5,576 downwards.
GATCACCGCCACGACGCCCCCCGTGTCGGCGATGTGGCGGATCTCGTCCTCGGTCGGGCTCATGGGGTCGTCGGCCAATGGCTGGACCCCGACGTGGGAGAACATCAGAGGCCGCCGGGTGCCGCAGAGCGCGTAGATCTCCTGACGAGCTTTCGGTGTGCAATGCGTGAGGTCGATGATCATCCCGAGCCGTAGCATTTCCTCGATCACGGCCGGGCCGATCTCGCCGAGCCCGAGATCGAGATCCTTGGGTTGCTTGAAGCACCCGAGCTTTTGCATGTCCGTCGGGATCCCGACCACCGGCGCGACGACCTCGTTCTCATAAAAGTGCGCCAACGTCAGCATGCACACCCCTCGCTGGGACAGAATCTCCACACCCTCCGGCCTTCCGCCGAGGCTGTGCGCGCCCTCGACCGCGTGAACGACCGCAATCACGCCGTCCTGGCGGGCCTGGAGCAGCTCGTCGGTCGACCGCACGACTTTGGCCAGCTTCCGTCCCTTCGAGTTGGCCTTCTCGACGGCTTCCTCGAAGCTGTCAAGGATCTCCAGGGTCCGATCGAGCGGATCTCCCTTGAACAGCTTCCGCATGCGCTTGGGACCGACCTTGCTGGCGAACTTCAGCATCTTGCAGTCATCGAGGAGGCCACGTTCCGGGAGGTAGATCGACGAGACCAGCGCGTCGGCACCACCCGCGATCGACTTCGGCAGATCGACCCGCATGGTGAAGGGGTTGAAGGCTCCACCGCTGCGATGAGCCTTCCACAATTTCTTTCTGAACAGGTACGTCTTCAGAGAAGGATGAACGTGGGCGTCGATGACGAGGACATCGAAATGAACTCGGCGAGCTATTTCGGAGATCCCCATCATCGCCTCCTCAGACTCTCAACCCGGCAAACACGCCGCCCAGGTCCTCGGCCTCGACCACTCGAGCGGCGGGATCTCCGAGCTCGGTCGACCACCGCACGAGCCGGATCTCGCCGTCCGCAATCTCGATGCCCGTGCAGTCGCCGTTGAAGTACGAGCAGCAGCCGGAGTTGAAGTAACACAGGCATGGTCTGCCTCCATCATCGGCCCCGAACGTGCTTGGGGCTGACTCCGCCTTCGCCAACTCGATCTCCTCCCGGATGAACTCCATCTGCTTGCTCTGGCGGGACGTCATTGGCCCGAGCTCCGGATCGGCGAGCTTCCCCTGGAGCCGTTCGAGGGTCGGGACGTGCAGCCTCGAGACGAAGACCGGGTTGTGGGTGTGTCCCGCGATCAAGACAAGGTCGTTTTTCTCAGCCGCCCAGGCATACATGGCCCGGTCGTGCCTGCCACGGATCTCCCAGCTGGTGGCCGGTGTAGTGAGGCTGACCTTGAAAAGGCGTTGGATGGGACGCCATACCCAACGAACGAAGTGACGGCTGAACCTGCCCAATTTGTCGCTGCTCGGCGTCCCCTGGTGCCCGTGGACGAAGAAAATCCGACCGAGTCTTTCGCCTCCCCGGGCGAACGTTACATCGAGACCTTCGGGTGTCGTGAGCTCGCCGAAGATCGGAGACAGGTGTTTGGCCACCTGGCGCGGGTAGCGCCAGAGATCGTCGTGGTTCCCCCACACCTTGATATAGCGGTCAGTGTTTTCGTTGCGGAATTTCGCCTCGAGCTCGAGCGACTCCGAGTAGGCCTTGACGACCTTTTTCGGCCAGCCCTCCCACAGCTCCTCGGAATCGCCCAGGACCACCAACGTGTAGCTTTCGTCGAAGTAATATTCCATCGCCCGCGCGTAGTTCTTCTCGCAGTGTCGAAAATCATCTGCATGGTCCCGTTGCCCGCGGTGCAGGTCGGAGAAAACCACCAGCCTGGTCCGGTCGAGGTCCCACGAGACCTTCTTTGCGCGGCCAAGGGCCTTGCCCAGACCACGAAAAATCGATTCTTGATAGTCGCCCTGTCCCATGAGGCCCTCCATCCTCCAGGCGGTTTGAGTGGCGGCAGTCTCGGTCCTCGTGTGCCGTTCCCCTCAACTGATGTTCAATTTCTGGGATACAACATATAACGTCGAGCCAGAATCGACCACCCGTTGGAGAGCCGAATCGACCTGCAGGTCCCACGGCGTAGGGAACCCGTCGATCGCCGTGCACGGCCTGCTGTCTGCTGATGGCGAGTCGGTGCCTGTTCTCGTGACCTTCGTGTCCACATCACCCATTTGGGTGATGCCTGCAATTCTCAAAGCCCCGATCTTGAAGAGAGGCAATGCATGTACGAAGGCGGCAGCCCATCCGGTCGGGCCTGAGCAGGCCCGTCGGAGTCTGCTTATCTGACCTGTCGGCGGACCATCAAATCCAGGAGGGCCGCCCGAACAACCGAAAGGAGGAGTCGCTGCCCGTCGACAATTGGAGAATCATGCGTACTCAGACGCAGTGCCAGAACACTGCATTGATAAAGAAGGGGGCCAAAAGATGAAAAGGGTGATAGGGGTGATCTTCGCCACCGTCGCCATGCTCATTCCCAGCTCGCAGTCCGCCGATACCGATGTCGGTGTCGAGTGGATCAACACCTATCCTGTGTGCGGGCATGGCGAGCTGGGCGGGCGGGACAACGTTGCCGTCGGGTTCTACAACGTGCTGACCGGAGCGGGCTACACCGGGCGGTTCAACTTTGGCAACGGAGCGGCCTGGGCCGATGATTTCATGGATCAGGATGTGGTCGCCGCCGGCACCGACCACAACTACATCGATACGGTCGACATCGCCTACCACGCCGATCACGGCAATGTCGGCATCTTCGGCTTCGGGGTCAGCCACAGCAAGTGCATCGTGTCGGCGAACGACTGCCGCTGGGGCGATGACTACGATCTCGAGTGGATCGTGCTGGACGACTGTTCGTGTCTCCGCCAAGGGCAGTATGGCATATGGTGGCAGACGTTCCAGCGCCTCCACATGATCCTCAGTTTTGACACCAACGCTCACGACGACGGATCCCGGGGCCAGATCTTCGCCAACAAGCTGGTCGCGGGCTGGTCCGTCAAACAGGCGTGGTTCTATGCAGCCGAGCAGACCGAGGGACCCTCCACGTATGCCGCCATCGCGGGCGCGTGCAACGGCGACACGAGCATTTACAACGAGAGAATCTGGAAGTTCGGAACGGTGGCGGCCGATCCTGTCCCGCTGGCCTGGTGGTGGTGGACCCACCATCAGTGCTGACGGCTGTTCCAGCCGGTCGTTTTCGAATAGAAAAGGAATGAGAGCCATGAGAAAAACTGGTCATCTATCGTTGGTGATAGTCGCTGTCTGCGCCGCTGCGATGATCGGAGCCTGCAAGGCGCCGGAGGAGGTCAAGCCCGAACCCGGGATCGAGGTCCAGATTCCCGAGGGACTGCTGGACGAGGTCGACGCGAAGCGCCCCGATGAGGCCGCCGTCTACGAGATGCTGCCCTCCGAGCCCGAGAAATGGATCGATCGGTTCGCCCGCCTGGGCGACCTCAAGGGTGATGTCACGGACAGCGGCGAGCTCTTGATGATGAGCGACGGCGACCGTTACCTCGAGGTGCGAAAGGCGAGCAGCGCGGTGTTTTCCGGAGATATGTCTCGCCTATGGACCGAAGAACCGTCCCCCGAGCGGACCTCGTTTGACGTACCGGGCGATGATGTTTCCCGCAAGATCGCCGCCGAGTGGCTGCAGGAGTCCGGCTTCACCGGCGAAGAGATCGAAGCTCTGGATGTGTCCGTCTCCGAAGAGGCTTTCGAGATCTCAATGCCAGACAACCCGTTCGAACCCAAAAGAATCGTGGTCGGCAAAAACGTCGAAGTTCGGCGACAGATCGACGGCCTTCGGGTCGTGGGCCCGGGGTCGAAGATCAAGGTCTACATTGGCGAAGGTGGGCAGGTCAACGGTTATCTGGTGGTGTGGCGTCAGATCGATCCTGGCTCGACCAAGCTCGGTCACGTGCCCGGCGAGGGTGGACCAAGGGCACAGCCGGTGGCTCCGCTGAGCGCACACGAGGCATTTGCCAGGCTCAAGCAAAACCCGTTGGACCACCTCCCACTCGCCCTGGTCGACAGGATCGAGATCGAAGACGTCGAGTTTGCCTACTACAGCCGTTCTGCCTCAGAGAAGCAGCAGTACCTGCAGCCGGTGTACGTGTTCTCGGGAACGGCACAGGCTACGGTTTCGGACGGCGAAACGGTCACGGTGCCCTACGAGCAGTTCGTGGTTGCGCTCGCCGAGCCGTTTGAACCGATCTGGCCGACCTTGCGTCAGTTCGAGCCTCTACCGAGACCCGATGAGCCCTTGAAGGTCGAGCCGGACGAGGACGAGATCGTCGGCTGAAGGTCGGCGTCGAATCGCCGAACACGCAGAATATCAAGCATTTCACCCATTTGGTTGATGCCACGAACTCGCCCGTCCCTTATCGTCTGAAGGACGAAACATGGAACACACTCATCGCGTGTGGGCGCATTCGGAAACATCGTGAAGCTGTGATCTCTGGCACAGGCTCGCCTTTGATTGCGATGATGCTGGAGGCAGGCAATGCAGGGATTGTGTAATCTATGGCGGAGACGATTTGGATCACACAGTCAACCGAGCGAGCGGCCGAGAAAAAGGAAAACTCTCGCTCAGCGACCAAGCCCGAACAGGTGCTATCCAGCCCTATCTTGGCGGGAGGGAGCCAGACCATGAGCAAGGAGCAGCGCGATCCACCATCGCCCTGGAGTGAATCCACCGAGGCATTCCGCGCTTCGGTGACCCTCGACATCGGCCGGATTCTCGACTGGCTGCAGCCGGCGCCCGAGGAGGAGTTTCGCGTCGAGGTGCGCCGCCCCGACGATCTGCTGGTCTTCGACTTGATCTTCGACAACCTCACGTTGGCCAACGGCGATCCGCCCCGGCTGGAACGCGAAAACGAGGACGCTCCGGCCGTGATGATCGTCGAGCTGCCGCCGCAGAGCTTCGGCGAGGAGGCATTCCTCGAGGTCTCGAGCACCGACGCGACCACCCAGGAAGACCCGCCCTTCAAGGAGACGGTCAGCGAGGAAACGATCCAAGAACAGAACCTCGACTACAAGCCCGAGAACGTCGCGACCGGAGGTCAGGCGGCGCCGCCGTTGCCGACGTCGCGGGTGCGCATGGCCGGCCGCAGCCGCCTTGCCTTTACGATGCCCGAGGAGACCACGGCACTCGACTTCACGCTGGCAGCAGTGCTCGAGGCGATGAAAACCTGGCCGATGCGGCGCGACCCGATCGCCCGGCCTGATCCGCGGGCCCGCGTGCTGACCGCCGAATTGGCTGAGGAGACCGGCTTCTCCGCGGTCGACGAGACCTTCGGCAAGCTCGGGGAGTGGGCGAGTCTTCGGGCCAGCCTGGTTGCTGGTCTCGAGTCGCGCGGCGTCGACGGTTTCGGCCAGGCGCTGGCGATGTCCTCGCAAAGGGTCGCCGAGCACGCTGCAGCAAGCGCGGCCGCTGATGACAGCTGCAGCGCGTCGGCGGTCCAGGAGGCCATGTTCGAGCAGTACGGGCGGCTGGCTCGGCATTTTCCGCAGCTGCGCAAGGGTCGAACCCGGCAGGCCGGCATGGCGGCTCTGTCACTGGCCACTGCGGAG
>CBDTWX010000005.1:0-28917 GCA_965364305.1 uncultured Thermoanaerobaculia bacterium | reverse complement strand
CGGGGTGCTCGACGTACTGTCACGTACGCCTCCGCGCCCCTCGGGTCGAAAACGATCCTGGGCACGTCACCTCGAACCTTTCGCTTCGAACGATGGTGAATAGTCCGGGCTAGTGGTGTGCGAGTCCTTGACGAATCGGTGCCAAGATTTCCGATCGAAGTCGGTTTTCACAACACGTCGGGTAACGCAACGGGCCTCGATTATTCCGATGGACGAATTTTTGTCGCAGATAACGACACCGGAATTGCAGTAATCAGCGACTGCTCGTTGAAGCTGTTCTGCGACGGGTTCGAAACTGGTTATTCTCTAAGGTGGTCGTCAACTTCGCCAAACCAATGCTCAGATAAAGACGAATGGACCCAACCACACCTTCGCCAGTCTTTGTCGACTCTTTCAATTGACATGCGTCGACGGCTGTGTCGATATCATCCAATACAGTTACGATAAGCCATGGCTGGAGCTCTTGACACGGAAAAGGACGAGGGAGCGACGCCGGCGCACAAGGACCGAAGCGTCGGCCTGGTGGTCTTCGGCGTCCTTCAGGTCTTCATCGGTCTCGGTTGTGCAGCGCTGATTCCTTTGAGCCTGGTGGCGCAGTCGTTGGGAAACGTCGGCGGTGTCGCCTCGACCGACGCGCGCTCGGCCCTTCCCCCAATGGTCTTTTATGCCGTGCTGTCAACGGCCTTTGTATGGCTTGGCGTAGGGTCCATCAGGGCCCGCCGATGGGCGCGTGAGCTCAGTGTGTCGTTGTCGTGGGTGTGGTTTCTGACCGGGATCTGTTCACTGATCTTCGCCTGGCTCCTGCTCCCGTCGGCACTCTCGACGTTTGCCGGCGAAGGCGGTTTTTCTCCCGAGGTGGTGGTGGCGGTGACCGTGGTGACGACGGGCGTCCTCGGTCTTGTCTATGTGCTGCTCCCCGGGGCATTTTTGATCTTTTTTCGGTCGCCGCACGTAGCCGCCACCTGCCGTGCTCGCGGCCCGAGTCGGCAATGGACCGATGATCTTCCGCAACGGTTGCTCACGTTGATCATCGTGTGGGTGCTGGCTGCGGTGTCGGTCCTGGTGATGCCGGCCTATCGATTCGTCGCGCCGTTCTTTGGCGTCCTTCTCGCCGGATCGGCCGGCGCTTTCGTATGGTTGGTGGTTTTGATCGGCTGCGTTCTTCTGGCCTGGGGAAGCATTCGTCGCGAAATGTGGGCGTGGTTGGGAGCTGTGATTGGGGTTTTCATGGCCGGGCTGTCTTCGGTGCTCACATCCTTGCGGGTCGAACCCTGGCAAATACTGCGGGCGATGGATCTCCCGGACGATCAGGCCGCCCTGATCACGGACTCGATGATGCCCGATCGATGGGTCGTGGCCCTGTTCTGGGTCGTGGCATGGGGCTCTTTCCTCGCATATCTCGCGACCCTGCGCCGGTTTTTCACGGCGCGGCCGGCGGAAACCGATGAGTAGGCTCGAGGCTCCACGCTCCGAGTCACCTGGCTGTCTTGCGGTCTTTTTTGGGGGTTTAACGCTGCTGGTGATCTCGCCCTTCGCGGCTGTCGTCCGGCGCTGGCAATTATGGCGCCGCGGTGACGCCCTGCGGTCGACGGTCGAGCTACGGCCCTTCCACACCGCCTCGGGTGACGAGCGCCGGTGGGTTGATCTGACCCTCGATGTGCCGATCTCCAAGGAGGCTGGAGTTCGCCGCCGATTCACCGAAACCGTCGTGTGCGTCGCCGACGCCCTCCGTCGTCCTGACGATGTCTACAACGTCATCTACAACCGTCCGGGCGACACCGAACCGATGGTTTTGCCGGTCGGGCCGCAGCTGCAGGAGCTCGGCGAGCGATGTTTTCTGGTCCTTTCCCAGAGCGCACTGTCGGCGCGCACAGTTGTCTGGCTGACTCTTGGCCGCGACATCCCTCTCGTGCATGTGGTCGATCCCATGACCTGCGACCCCGAGGGCGCTGGTGAACCGGAGACTCTCCTCGCGTCGGCAGAGGCGCGCTGGAGCATGGCGACAGAGTGGGCCCGGGTCGGTCCCTCCCTGGTGATCCGGCTGATTGTCGTTGTCCCGAACGAGTCTGCCGATCGGGTGACGGCGATACTCGAGGGTGTCGAGAACTCCAGTGGCAGCGGCAGAAGACCGCGGCGGCGAGGGTGATAAGGGGCTGTGACAGCCGTCAGCAGCAGGTGCAGCGCCAGCATCAGAATCAGCGACTGCCGCTGCACGCTGTCGCTGCCCCTGCCCCTGCACTCTGCATCCGAGCGATCGGGCGGGTGGCATTGCCGACTCGAATCAAATGTGTTGAAATTCATTGGCTCTGGCCGAGGATCTTGGAGGCGTCATGGATGTCGGGTTGATCAAGGATCGGAGACCGTTCGAGCACCGCATCGGGTTGACCCCGGGCGGAGTTCGGGTATTGACCGAAAAAGGGCATCGGGTCTATCTCGAGAACGACGCCGGTCTCGAGGCCGGTTTCTCCAACGAGGCCTACCGCGATGTTGGTGCGACGGTGGTCTACTCCGACGAAGAGGCCCGTCTCAGATCACAGATGCTGATCCGGTTGTCGCCCCCGTCTCCAGAGGATTGCGAGAGCTTCCAGCCTGGACAGGTGGTGATCTCGGCCTGGCACATGGCGGTTGCCTCGGAGGGCTACTTCACCAGGCTGCTCGACAACAAGGTCACCACGGTCGGCTACGAGATCATCGAGGACGACAACGGTCACGCACCTGTTCTGGTGGCCATGTCGGAGATTGCGGGCCGGTTGGCGGTGACCATCGGCGCCGGGCTGGTGCTCAACGAGTTTGGCGGCAAGGGTTTGCTGGTCGGCGGGGCACCGGGAATTCCACCGGCCTCGATGGTGATCCTCGGCGCCGGCACGTTGGGTTGCGAAGCGGCCAAGTTCGCCCGCGGCATCGGCGCGCACGTGCTGGTGCTTGACAACGACATCAATGCTCTCAGGCGGGTGCAAAGCATGACCGCAGACGAGGTGCCGACGATGATCGCCACGCGACCGAGGATCGAGAATGCGCTGACCTTTGCGGATATCCTCGTCTGCTCGGTGGCGGTGCACGGCGAGAGGACGCCCATCCTGGTGACCCGAGACATGCTCAAGCTGATGAAACCGAGGTCGGTGATCATGGATTTGTCAATCGACCAGGGTGGTTGCTGTGAGACCTCACGACCGACCGACTTCTCGAACCCCACCTACGAGGTTGATGGAATTATTCACTTTTGTGTTCCCAACCTCGCGTCGACCGCCTCCCGGGCTTCCACCCGATCGCTCACCAATTCCATCCTGCCGTTTGTCGAGGAGATCGCCGACAAGGGTTTCGATCAGGCGATCCGCGACAACTCCGCACTTCGCCGAGGTACCTACACCTATGACGGACGTTGCGTCCGAGAAGGGACCGCCAAGATCTTCGGGGTGCCCTTCCACGCGATCGACGGGAGCTGAGGGCGCGTCATGGATTGGAACAGCCTCTACCGTCGCCGTGTGACCACCGCCGAGGATGCGGTTGCAGAGATCCGCTCGGGCGATCGTGTCTGGATCCACCCAGGCTGCAACACTCCGACCATGCTGATCGACTCCATGGTGGCGCGGGCGCCCGAGCTCGAAGATGTCGAAGTGGTCCACATTCTGACCCTCGCCGATGCCCCTTACGCCGACCCTGAAATGGAGGGTCATTTCCGCCACCGTTCGCTTTTCACGGGCGGAAATGTGCGCGCTGCGGTCAACCAGGGCCGCGCCGATTTCGTGCCCATCCATCTGCACGACGTTCCGGCCCTCATCTCCCGCGGACAGATGCCGGTCGATGTCGCCCTGATCCACATCTCACCACCGGACGAGCACGGATTTTGCTCCTACGGTGTAGGGGTCGACGCCACCAAAACAGCGGCAGAAAATGCGCGTTCGGTGATTGCCATGGTCAACCGTCAGATGCCCCGGACCCTGGGTGACTCGTTTATTCACGTGTCCAAGCTGAGCCGGGTCGTCGAGGTGGACGAGCAGCTGATCGAACATCCCATGTCGCCTGAGGTCTCGGAGGTGGCGCGCAAGATCGGCGAAAACATCGCCTCGCTGATACCGGATCGTGCCACCATTCAGATGGGCATAGGTGAGATTCCGGATGCGGTGCTCGATTTTCTCGAGGACAAGAAGCACCTCGGGGTTCACACCGAGATGTTTTCGGACGGTTTAGTGGACCTGTTCGAGGCCGGGGTGGTGACCAACGAGCGGAAAACCCTCCACCGAGGGAAGATCGTTGCTTCCTTTGTCATCGGCACCCGTCGCGCTTTTGATTTTGTCGACAACAACCCGTTTATGGAATTCCACCCGTCGGAGTACGTTAACGATCCGTACGTGGTGTCGCGCAACGACCGTATGGTCGCCATCAACTCGGCCATCTCGGTGGATCTCACCGGACAGGTGTGCGCGGACTCCATCGGCACCCGCATCTACTCGGGCTTCGGGGGTCAGCTGGACTTTATCCGCGGCGCCGCCCGCTCCGAGGGCGGGGTGCCGATCATCGCTTTGCCCGCTACCGCCAAGGACGGTGCGGTGTCGCGTCTTGTCGACACCTTGATTCCGGGCTCCGGAGTCGTGACCACCCGAGCCGACGTTCACTTCGTTGTCACCGAGTACGGCATCGCCGACCTGTACGGGCGCAGCCTCCGTGAGCGCGCCCGCAGCCTTGTCGATATCGCCCATCCGGATTTCCGGGAGGAGCTCGAACGAGCGGCGGCAGAGCGGAAGCTCCTTTGACCGCGCGTGAGGAATGAGGAACGCGGTCTGTCTTTCGGTAGGCCGTGCAGCAGAATGACAGCGAAAATTGAGGCGGTGAGCGAGACTCGATCCGCGATGGCGTCCAGAGGCTGCGTGAACCCGAGACGTTTTGCCGATTCTCGACTACAATTCTCCGGTTCAATCGGGGAGGGGCCTGAGTGAGCTTTCCGAAATTCGATGTCCAGGTGGCGACCATCCGCTGCGAGCCTTCCGGCCGGGAAGTCAGGGTCGTCCATGATTCTAACCTCCTGGACGCCATCCTTCAGACCGGGCTCGGGCTCGGTCAGTCGTGTGACGGGATCGCCCTCTGCGGATTCTGCCGGGTGCGGGTGCTCGACGGCATCGAGAATCTGACGCCACCCGAGTCCGAAGAGCGCAAGGTGCTGGCCTCCCAGCATTCGGGCGATGACGAGCGTCTGGCCTGTTGCGCCCGGATCAACGGTCCGGTCACAGTGACGACTGACTACTGGTAGCCCGACAACCCCACCCACCCGTCCAGAATCGGGATTAGGAATTTCCAACCAGCCACCCATTCAGGTCACAAGCCCCAAGGCCCAAGCCTTGATTCACCGGTTCAACTTGTCGTTTTTCCAGTACTTGGTGCCGGCGATGTCGGCGAGGGCCATCAGCCCGGTGTCGGTGATCTGATAGATCGCCAGGCCGTTGGTGAAGTCGGTCTTGGCCTCAGCTCCGGATTGGCCGGCGACGGCGCTCGCGGTCGCGTCGGCCTGCCAGCCCTTGTCGACGAAGCTGCGAAAGGTCTGAGAGTCCTGGAAGAGAAAGACGACCTGATACTTGTTGGCGCCGAGGCCGAAACCCACGCCGACCGTTCCCATCTTCATGAAGGTGCGATTGCCGGACTCCTTCTCCACTGCAACCCCGTCTCCGCCGCCACCCGAAAAACCGAAGGCCAGCTTGAGATTGTCGAAGACTGCCCAACCGTAGGAGGTTTCGAACAGCTTTTTGGCCTTGGCATTTTCAGCGAAGAGGGTCGTGAGGGCGTCGTCCGCCGTCTCGTTGATCTTCATCCGTTTCGATTCCTGCTTCAGTTCCTTCCAGTCTTGCTGCGCAAAGACTGGGCTCCCGACCAGGATCAAGGTCATCACGGCGATCGCAACATGCGTCCGGTTCATCGTCTTATTCATGGAGTATTCCCCTTAGTTGGACTCGATCGCCGGATGATACCACGGGGCTGCTAACCATCTTGCGGGCCAGGCGTAGTGAGAGTTGAGAGAAAACGGGGAGGACCTCATGAGTGCAGCAGATTCGGAAGCCATGATCATGATCATCGTGATGCCGACCATGTTCGTCATCTTTGGGTGGGCGTTCAAGACGGCGCTTAATTTCCTTCAGACCCGGGCCCACATGAAGCACCACTACGCCCTGCAGGACAAGGTGCTCGACAGGATCGGCAACTCACCGGACGCGCTGGAGTATCTGAAAAGCGAGGCCGGTGAAAACCTGTTCGTTCTGGCGTCCCAGGAGCGCACCAATCCGTACACGCGGATCCTCAATGCCCTCCAGGCGGGCGCCGTCCTGAGCTTGTTGGCGGTGGGTTTCCTGTTCTTGCGCGGGATGGTCCACGACGCCTCAGAGGCGTTCACGGTCGTTGGTGTTCTGGGTCTCTGCCTCGGTCTCGGCTTTTTGGTCTCGAGTGGCGTTGCCTATGTCTTTTCCAAGAACTGGGGCCTGATCAACGGATCAGCCGACGAGAGCGCCTGATACCGTAGGCTGCGTGGAATCGCCGGGTGATGATTTCAATGGCGCTCTCTCTGTCCGGGACCCACACCGCGGATTCTCCGGCTCGGGCGGCGATGATGGATGAAGCGGCCTTCCGTCACCTCTATCAGCGCACCGCCCGTCCGCTTCGCGCGTACCTGGCCCGCTGTTGTGGAGATATCTCGCTCGCCGACGACCTGCTGCAGGAGGCGTATCTGCGTCTTCTGCGGTCGGGCTTCGAAGGCGAGGACGACGACCACCGAAAGAACTACCTTTTCCGGATAGCCACCAATCTGATGCGGGACCACTTTCGACGAAAACGCCCGGAGACCGACGCGGTGCCGGAAATCGGCGACACGCCCGGTCACGACGAGTTGGTTCATCTGCGGTCAGACATGGGTGTGGCGATGGCGGAGCTCTCCCCCCGCGACCGCCAGATGTTGTGGCTGGCCTATGTGGAAGGTGCGTCGCACAAGGAGATCGCCAAGGCCCTCGGTCTGCGTGCCGCCAGCATCCGTTCGATGCTCTTTCGAGCTCGCCAGCGGATGGCCGAACAGCTCAAGAATCGCGGATTGCGCCCGCGCGAGGAGGCGTCATGAAACGAGCCCACACCCATTGTCCCCACGACCAAGCGGTGGCCGCCGCCGCCCGCTCCGGTGACTGGAGCCCGGAGCTCCGGCTCCACCGCGACGGCTGTATGGCCTGTGCCGAACTCACTCTTGTGGCGGCGGCACTGGCGGCCGATGCCGAGAAGTTGACGGACGACCCGAGGCCCCTTCCCGATCCCGGTGTGATCTGGTTGCGCGCACGTCTCGCCAGGCGTGAACAGAAATACCGCAGCGCGACTCGATCCATCGTCGTGGTGCAACGAGCTGCGATCGCCGTCGTGGTCGCAGTCGGGTTGGCCTTTGCGCCGGGTCTGTGGAGCGTCCTTCGAGGGGCGTTTTCCAGTCTGAGCTTCAACCCATCGATCCAGGGATTGCCCAGGGCGGCCGGCTCGCCGCTGTTGGTGCTGGTGGTCAGCCTTACCGTGCTCGGCGCGCTCGCGCTATGGGAGCTCACCGCGGCCAGACAAACCCACCGTGGGTAAAGAGGTAGGCGCGCCCGGAATTCGGTGAGGCGAATAGAGATCGAATCAACCCGCCCGTCATTGTTATTGACTCTTCTCCTCACCCAAACAGCAGCCAACCCCCGACACCGAAGACCGCGATATCGGCGAAGACGTGGCTGATCCAGCTCGGCCAGATCGAGCGGTAGCGTTGATAGAGCCATGCCCAGATCAATCCGCCGCCAAAGACCCCGACTGATGCCACGACCGTGAGGACCGGATCGAGATACTGGCTGACGGCTAAGACGTGGTGCGCAGTGAAGACGGCTGCCGAGGCAACTATCGCCACCGGACCCGGAAGCAGGGCCTCGCACTGCCGGAGAACGAACCATCGATAGACGTACTCCTCGATCAGAGAGTTGACGAGGGTCCACGCTGCGGCGCCGGCAATGTAAGGGAGGGGTGACGCGAGCCCCATCTCGGCAGCCCTTGCATCGAGCGGGCCGAGATCCATGTGATGGACGCCGACGAGCGCTGCGCCGGCGACGATAGTCAGCGCCAGCGCGAGGCCGCTGAGGGTTCCGGTCAGGAGGCCGCCGTTGCGCGGCGGCGACCAGCTGGGCGTCCCTTTCTCGACGGCGAGATACCAGGCGGCCGGGAAAACGACGAGCCAGATCTTTGCAGCGAGGAAGACCGTGTGGCCGATGGGCCCCGGCGCCACCACCATCGCTGCGATGACCCCGAGGCTGGGAACAGGCGCCAGCAGCAGCAGCGCGAAAAGAGCTCGTCGACTTTCCTGGTTCATGGGCGTCGCCGGAAAAAACACTCTAACGTTTGACAGTTCAATCGTTTGAACGTTTCTTCGATCACAGGCCCGGTATCCCGAGAATCAAGTTTGGATCCGGACACAGCTCGAGAAAGTACTGCCTCTCCGATGGCGCCGCGACGCCCGGGAAATCGCCGGCCCGACCCAGGAGGTCCGAAATGATCTGGAAGTGGAGGTGGGGAGGCCAGCCGCCGTTCTCGTGAAGATCGCCCACCGCGCCGACGGTCCCGCCGGCGGCGAGAGGGCGCCCCTCCTCGAGATCGTCGAGAGAAGAGCGGCTGAGGTGGCCGTAAAGTGTGAAGAAAGGGTTCCCGTCGAGTTCGTGCTCGAGGATCACCGTTGGGCCGTAGTCGCCGAGCCCGGCATTGTTGGCCAACGAATGGACCTTTGCGGGTAGCGGTGATCGGATCTCCGTCCCCTCGACCACAAAGAGGTCGATTCCAAGGTGTACGCTTCGCCTTTCGGTCTGGCCGTCAAAAAGCGGAGAGTGGCGGTAGAGCACTCGGTCCTCGTCGTAGCGACCAATTCCCACCGGCGTATCGGCCTCGACGATGCGTGCAAAGAGGAATTGGGTAAATCCGGCTGCGTCGTTGATATCGAGCCGGGTGAGCTCGGTGTTGGCGGCGGTGAAATCGAAGACCATGACATCTCCACCCGTGAGGTCGAAGTCGATGACCGGCCTCAACCTTTTTCGGTGGGTTTCAAGGGCGTTGACGATAGGCGACTTTTTCATCCGGAGATTGTAGCGGGAATTGAACAGATTCCCACCGTCAGATGATCGATCTTCACCTCGTCTCGCCCTCTCTCTCCTCCAGGACGAGGGTGGGAGCGATTGTCGATGATTCGGGCGGGGTCTCGTCAGCAAACACGACCGTGACCGAGCGGAAACCGTCTTCTCGCCAGTGATCCTCCAGAAGGAGCCACGAGCGCACGAACTCCGCAACCTCGCGCCGGCAGATTTCGCGGACCAATTCCAGGTGCGCGGGGCCGGCTGCACGCTCCGAGAGCATCGGCGTGATCCCGCGCTCCAGCTCATCCATCTGCTCGTCTGCGTTGAATCGCAACCAACCTCTCTCACTGAATTTCTCGAGTCTCTCGGTGTGGATGGCCGGGGGAAGAGTCGGCCGAATCCGCGGCGCGTAGACCAGGCACGACTGGTCGTCGACCTCCAGCCGCCAAGGCTCGTCGAGGCGCAGGTGGTAGCGATAGGTCACCGGGACCCGGATTTCGCTGACCGTCGTGCCGAGAGGGATGAGGTCCCAGGCGATCCTGAGGTCGTCGGTAGTCCTCATGGTCTCTACCGCCTCGAAGGAGGCCAGCCCGAGCCGAGCTCCGCTGTCAGGCGCAAAGGTCGGGATGGACGAGACAAAGGTCTTGGTGATCGTACCGCTTCGAAATGCGGCGGCGATGTTGACCGCGCCGGTGCCGATTTCGCGCGCCACTCCGACCGCGGCCCGACCCCCCTCGCGGGCCGTCCGTGAAACCTGATGAATCGCGAGATAGGCGACGAGGCCGAGAGTCAGGATGACTGCCGGCCAGCGAAGCGCCCGCACGATTTCGAGCCAGCCGGTTCCGGGCTCGGGCGGGGTCTCAGGCTGAAAAACGTCGTGTGGGTCGTCCATTGTTTCAGGTCCGATCGGATGTGTCGTCTGGCTGCCAGTAGGTCTGGGAGCCAATCCGGCGGAGCTCGATGGAGTCGTACCTGCCTGAATTCCAATTGCGGCGAAGCCGCAGGATTCTGCCCAGCATCGGCAGCGAGTGAATGGTCAGTCGGACTGTCGTCGCCGAAGTGGTCCGAAGACGGACCGGGATCCGACGGATCGACAGATTGTGTTTGAGTGCGATGTAGAGGAGCTCGACGTCGCCCGAAAAACCAGGGTCGGTAAGCAGCGGAAAGGCGGCCACGGCGACATCGGACCGGAACCCCTTGAGTCCGCATTGGCTGTCAAACAGGCCGCCGGTGACCAACATCCGCACGCAAAAACTGAAGACGCGGCTCGACAGCCGACGACTCAGGCGGGTCTCCGTGATGGAGCATGATTCGGGCAGCGTCCGGTCGCCGACCACGACGTGAAAGTCGTCCTGGTTGATCAGCTCGGCGATGTAGGGAATGGCTTCGATGTCGTAAGGGAGATCTGCGTCGGTGAAGATCCGGCAGGCGCCATGAGCCTCGGCCATGCCCACTTTCAGGGCGCCAAACTTGCCCCGGTTGATGGGCAGATCGATCAGACGCACCTGATCGTCGGTGAGCGGGCGGACGGCCGCGGCCGAGCCATCATTGGAGCCGTCGTCGACGACGACGATTTCGAAGTTGAGACCGCGCTCGACGAGAAAGTCACGACTCGAGGCTACGGTATGAGCGATGAAATCGGCGCCGTTGCGGACTGGGATCACCAGCGAAATGTCGATGGGCGGATGCGAAGCCATTGACAGCACGCTACCGTTTTCGAGCTGTCGCCGCAAGTCGAGCAACCCTTTTGGCCGTGCAGGCATCTCATGAGTGTGGACCAAAAACCTCTGAAGGAGATCGACGATGAAAAAGCGATTGTTGACGGCTGTGGCTTCGTGTGTGGTGCTGGCGGCTGCCGGATTGGCGGTGGGTTTCGAGGGCTATCAGGAGACGATCGACAAGCGATTTCCACTTTCTCCGGGCGGAACTGTTTCGCTCGAGAACGTCAACGGCGACGTCACGATCGAGGCCTGGGAAAACTCCGAAGTGTGGGTCCAGGCGGTCAAGAGCGCCGATACACCCGAGCTTCTCGATCGTCTCAAGATCAACATCGATGCGACCTCTTCCGCCGTAAGAATCGACACCGAGTATCCGTCGAGCCGACGGTCGGATCATGGTGACCACGATCATGACAGACGGGATCGCGGACGCCATTTGAAGGTCGAATACACCCTGACCATTCCGCGCACCGCGGTCGTCGACGAGGTGGAGTTGGTCAACGGCAACCTGCACATCGTAGGTGTCGAGGGTGGAATGGATGCGGGGACCGTCAACGGGAACATCGTCGTTCGCGATGGCGCCGGAGACACGTCGCTGTCAACCGTTAACGGCGGTATCGAGCTCCACATCGGGCGTCTCGGCTACGGCGAGAGCGTCGACCTCGAGACCGTCAACGGCACCCTCGATCTGTACCTGGCCGCCTCGTCCGGGGCCGAGATTCGTGCCGAGTCGGTGAACGGGAAGCTGCGCAACGATTTCGGGATCGAGGTTCGCAAGGGGAAGTACGTCGGATCGGATTTCGAGGGAACCATCGGCGGCGGCGGCGCTCGTGTCAACCTGGAATCGGTCAACGGATCCATCACCCTGCACAGCAACTGACCGACGAAATCATGTACCTTGAGAGCCCCGCTGCCGAGCAGCGGGGCTTCTGGTTGGCATTTCATCCAGTGGTGACACCGGAGACCGTGAATCGCTTGGACAGAAAGACTACGGATCACGGATTGTCATACATCGTCGGGTCGACCTTGACCGAGAGTTTCGCTCAGTTACAATGAGACCACGTGAAGAAAAAGGATGATCCTGTAGCCGCAGGACGGTTTCATTCCGCATCGGCATACGAGAGCCTGGTCGGGTTCTCGCGCGCCGTCCGTCGCGGCTCGCGAATCTGCGTTTCCGGAACGGCGCCGATCGATGACCAGGGTGAGACATTGGAGGGTGACGCCTACCTTCAAGCTTCCCGCTGTTTCGAGATCATCCTCGAGGCTGTCGAAGCCCTGGGTGGGTCACGCGAAGACGTTGTGCGCACGAGGACCTTCGTTGTCGATGCAGCCGACTGGGAGGGTGTCGGCCGTGCCCACGGCGAGTTTTTTCAAGACACCTACCCGGCGGCCACGATGGTGGTTGTCAAGGGTCTCCTCGATCCTCGTTGGCGGGTCGAAATCGAGGCCGAGGCCGAGCTTTTGGGCTGAGTCCCGCACCGCTGACCCACTTCTTGATGCTTTTTCGCCTATTTTGCGACGATGATTGAAGAGATTGTGTCCACTCGGTAGACAGAGTATTGTGAGGTGTTATACTCCCACCAAGATTGTGGGTGATTCGCACCAGAAACTCAGGGTCGTCCGGCAGTAATTTCCGCGGTGGTGGATCGAGTGTCAGTATGGGGACGTCGGTACAACTGGCAATCGTGTGGTTGGGTAGGTTATGAACAACCTCCCTCGAGTCTTGATCATCGACGAGAGCGAGAGCGACCAGAAGCTCGCCTCGATGGTTCTGGCCGGGGAGTTTGGCAATCTCGACGTGCAAACCGCGGGGACCGCGGCCGAGTTCTCGGCCGCTTTGACCGCGGGCCGATTTGGTCTCGTCGTCACCGAATCCAAGTTCACGTGGGGCAGCGGGGCCGATCTCGTCCGATTGGTGAGAGATGTTCGACCCAACTGTCCGGTGATCCTGTTCACGGCGGAGGTCGGGGAACAGCTGTGGAGCGAGTCGTTGCGGCTCGGGGTCGACGCATACGTCTCGAAGTCGTCGGACGGTTTCGTGCGACTGCCCGCCGTGGTTCGATCGGTGCTTTTCCGCTCCAGGCGAACGACCATGGCGAACACGCGCGACGCGCCGTATCGCCGCCTCGTGGAGTCGCTTCCGGTTGGCGTCTTTGTCGCCAACCTCGAAGGTGAGATCCTCGAGGCGAATCAAGCCTTTGCCGCCATGCTGGGGCTTTCCAATCCCGAGGAGGTCGCGTGGTCGACGCTTCCCGGGTTTTTTGTCGAGACCTCATCGGCGGACCTGTGGCGGACTCAGATGGCGAGCACGCGCCAGGTGCGCAACATGGATGTCCGGCTGCGCCGGGTTGGCGGTGATGTGATGTGGGCTCGCCTGTCGTGCTGGGTGGTTGAAGACACAACTTCCGGGATGCGACACATCCAGGGTGTCGTGGAGGAAACCGGCGACTACCACGCCGCCCAGGAGGAGCTGTCCGAGAGGAGCGAGGCCCTTTCGCGATCCAATGAGGAGCTCGAGCAGTTCGCATATGTCGTGTCGCACGATCTTCAGCAGCCGCTGAGCTTGGTGTCAAGCTACCTCGAGCTCCTCAGTGACAGCATTCGCGACAAGCTCGAGGGAGACGAGGAGTCGTTTCTCGATCGGGCGGCGGCTGGCGCGGTGAAGATGCAGGAAATGGTCGATGCAGTTCTCGGCTATGCGAGGGTCGATACTCGGGGAGGAGAATTCGAGCCGGTGAATCTCGACGCGGTCGTCGAGGAGGTGAAGACCGAGCTTTGGAAAGAGATTACCTGCGCCAAGGCGGAAATCTTTGTCGATCCCTTGCCGACCGTCCTCGCCGATCCTTCGCAGATGGCGCTGTTGTTCCGGAACCTGCTTTCCAACGCCATGAAGTTTTCGGATCACGGGCCGGCGAAGGTCTTTATCGGTGTCGAGGAGAAAGACGACGAGTGGTTGTTGTCGGTGCGCGACGAGGGTATTGGGATCGCGCCCGAAGCAGCCGAACGCATCTTCGTCATGTTTCAACGACTGCACACCGACACAGAAATTCCAGGGACCGGAATCGGTCTCGCCATCTGTAAGCGGATCGTCGAACGGCACGGTGGGCGTATCTGGGTCGAATCGCAGCCGGGCGAGGGAGCGACGTTTTTCATCGCCATCCCACGATATCCGACTGAAAACGGGGTGTGATCGTGATTGGTGCATACTATCGTTGGTGGAGGATTTGAATGGGATCTGAGGCGAACCGCGATCAACTGAACCGGCCAGAGCTGGTGCGGTTGTTGTTGATCGAGGACAGTGCCGACCACGCCGCCTTGATTCGTGCCAAACTTCAGCGGGCCAAGCGGCTTCGGGTCGAGATCACGCACGTGGAGCGGCTGGAACCGGGTCTCGACGCCCTCGCCACCGGAGAGCATGATGTGGTTTTGCTCGATTTTTCGTTGCCCGACAGCCATGGCCTCGATACCTTTCGCAAAGCGCACGAGGTTGCTCCGAGGACTCCGATCATCGTTCTCACCAGTCTCGACGACAACGAGCTCGCCGTACAGGCGGTTCGCGAGGGTGCGCAGGACTATCTGATCAAGCGTGAGGCGGACACCCGTCTGCTGGTTCGATCGATCCTCTATGCCATCGAAAGGCAGGCCACGGAAGACGCTCTGCGCGACAGTGAGGAGCGATATGCCCTCGCGGTTCGGGGTGCCAACGACGGACTCTGGGATTGGGATCTCGAGGCCGACGTGGTGTTCTACTCCCCGCGGTGGAAGTCGATGCTCGGTTTCTCAGACGCCGAGGTCGGGGACACCCCGCGAGAGTGGCTCGAGCGCATCCATCCCGACGACCGGCCGCCATTTCGTCGCCACCTCGATAATCACCTGGGCGGCGCCACCGAACAGCTCGAGTTCGAGCACCGTATGCGCAGCGCGGCCGGTGAATATATCTGGGTGTTGGCGAGGGGCGTTGCTGTTCGAGACGATGCCGGCAAACCCTACCGCATGGCGGGTTCGCAGACCGACGTGACCGCCCGCAAACGGGCCGAGCACCAGCTCCAACACGATGCCTTGCACGACGGGCTCACCGGTCTCGCCAACAGAGTCCTTTTTGTCGATCGTCTGGCCTGTGCGCTGGCCGACCTCCAGCGCCGCGCCGCACCGGACTTTTCGGTCCTCTTCTTCGATCTCGACCGTTTCAAGAACGTCAACGATAGCCTCGGCCACACCATCGGCGACAAGCTCCTTCTGGGGATCGCCCGCCGCCTCGAGCATTTCCTGCGTCCTGGGGACACCGTGGCCCGGCTCGGTGGAGACGAGTTTGCGGTCCTGATTCACCGGGTGGAGGACGCCAGCGGCGCCATCCATGTCGCCGACCGGATCCAGGACATCCTCAGCATGAACTTTTCGATCGACGGCAATGACGTGATGGTGACAGCTTCGATCGGCATCGCTCACAGCTCGACCGGCTACACCAATCCGGAGGAAATCCTGCGTGACGCGGACATCGCGATGTACCGGGCCAAGGCCGAGGGCAAGGCGCGATACGAGATATTCGACCGAGACATGCACCAGAGCGCGGTCGCCCTCCTCAAGCTCGAGACCGAGCTCCGGCGGAGCGTCCACCGCGGTGAGTTCATCATGAACTACCAGCCGATCGTCTCTCTGACCGCGGGGCGAATCGTCGGCTTCGAAGGGCTGGTGCGATGGCAACATCCGGAACGCGGAATCGTCACACCAAGCCAGTTCATCGCCATCGCCGAGGAGACCGGACTGATCGTCCCGCTTGGGTGGTGGGTGTTGCGGGAGTCCTGCAGGCAAACCCAGCTCTGGCAGGAGAGGTTTCCGAGTGAACCGCCGCTATGGGTCAGCGTCAACATGTCGGGCAAGCTCTTCATGAAATCGGATATGGTCGAACAGCTCCTCGGCATCCTCGAAGAGACACGCCTCGCACCGAGCAGCCTGCGGATCGAGGTCACCGAAAATGTGGTTATGGACCACGCTGAACTGGCGGTGCGCAACCTGATGGAGCTCCGCGCTCTTGGAGTCCAGATCTCGATCGACGACTTCGGGACCGGCTACTCGTCGCTCAGCTACCTCCAGCGATTCCACTACGACCAGCTCAAGATCGATCGCTCATTCGTCAGCCAGCTCGCCTCTCCGGGCGATTCCCGGGCCATCGTCGAGACGATCCTCAACCTCGCCAACAGCCTCGGAATCGGAGTCGTCGCCGAGGGGATCGAGACTGCCGAACAGGTGGATCGTCTACGACAGATGCAGTGTCCTCACGGCCAGGGCTACTGGTTCTCGCGTCCGCTGAACGTACCCGCGGCCGAGGAGCTGATCGCGGCGTCACCGACCTGGTGACGCGCCCACCCACCCGATCCTGGATCCTGAATTCTGGATTCTGGAGGCCGGATCCGCCCACTCGCCCCTTGACGAAGAGAATCAAGATTTTATGTATTTGCATCTAGCATCTAGCATCTAGCATCATCTTCCTATTCGGATGGGCAGCCTCTGTGCGCCCCAATCGCCTGGGGGGCCATCGAAGCGCCCGGCGCACTGCTTGCCGCAGCTCAGACACCTGCCGACCTCATCGAGATTCCAGGTGCTCAACCGGTACCAGTCGCGGCCGATGACGAGCTCGCCGCAGCCGTGGCAGTAGGTCGATCCACCGGCTGGGTCGACCACGTTACCGGTGTAGGCGTGGCGTACGCCGTTGGCGCGCGCGATTCGCCGCGACCGGCTCAATGTGGCGGGTGGAGTCGCAGCGCGATCGTTCATTTTGAAGTCAGGATGGAAGGCGGTGAAGTGCATCGGGACGTCGGGTCCCAGAGTCTCCACCACCCAACTGGTCATCTCGTCAATCTCGCCTTCGGAGTCGTTCTCGCCGGGGATCAGCAGGGTTGTGAGCTCGATCCAGACATCGGTTTCGCGCGCCAGGTACTCGAGGGTCTCGAGGACCGGCTGCAGCCCACCGCCGCAGAGTTTCTTGTAGAAGCGCTCGGTAAACGCCTTGAGATCCACGTTGGCGGCGTCCATGTGGTCGAAGAACTCTCGCCGAGGTTCTGGACAGATCTCCGCTGCGGTGACCGCCACGGTCGCGAGATCGCGCTCTCGGCAGGCCACGGCGACATCAACCGCATACTCGAGAAAGATCACGGGGTCGTTGTAGGTGAAGGCGACGCTCCGGCAACCGGTCGAGGCGGCGGCTCTCGCGATCGCCTCGGGAGTGGCGGCATCGGCCAGGGTGTCGGTCTCGCGCGACTTCGAGATACTCCAGTTTTGACAGAAGCGACAGGCCAGGTTGCAGCCGGCGGTGCCGAACGAAAGGACCGGCGTCCCAGGGTAGAAATGGTTGAGCGGTTTCTTCTCGATGGGGTCGACACAAAATCCGGACGATCTGCCGTATGTGGTCAGAACCATGGCGCCGTTCGAGTTTTGCCGCACGAAACAGAAACCGCGCTGGCCATCCTTGAGCTTGCACAGCCGCGGGCACAGCTCGCAAAGAACTCGACCGTCTTCGAGTGTGCTCCAGTAGCGGCCCGAGACCACGGTGTTCACTGCATATCCTCCCACCATTGATGGTGTCGCATCTCGCGGTTGTCAAGCCCAGTCGAGATCCGGAATGCGGATCGAGGAGTGCGGACTCCCACGGACCACCCGAGATCGAAACCAAAGATGATGCAAATTTCCGCGCATCAGATCGCTAACGGTATCGCGGTTGGCATTGAAAGTGCGAAGTGCCCAGATGGCCACCAACTGCAACTTCGTGCGCGATCTTGTGTCGTATGCCGCCCGCGTTCGGGCTGTTTGGATGCCGAGGACGACCAGTTGGCGGTGTCGCCGGACTCGAATCCGTCGGCGAAGACGGGTGTCGTCGGGATCGACGCCCAGACGAGCGGTGTACGCGTGCCCGGCTCCGTTTTGATTGGCCGACACCGGTTGGGAGCCGATGAGATCGCCGTCGAAACCCGAGTAGACCAGGCCAGCTTGGGGCTCCGACTCCCCCCCCGAAGGCGAGAGTGGTCGCGCCGCTTGATGACATCCGGAACAGCCCGAATCCGCCGGTCGTTTCAATCCGGAAGATGTTCATTCCCACGTCGTCGAGCTCGACGTCCTGGAGGTTTGTTCCGGAGAAGACCGCGAAGTCGACCACGTTCTCTCCCGGTCGGCTCGCCACCGGGTCTCCGACGCGGGCGAGCAGCTGGGGCTCCCCCCCGTTCGCCGCGCACCAGGAGGAGTCCCGGTTCGAGCTGTCGATTCCGGCGCCCTTGAGGACCGCCGCGAAGCAGACCATTCCGAGACGATTCAACCGCAAGGTTCCGAAGCTGGACCAGGAGACGCCTGGTAGGCCAGGAACCTCTTCGTTTTCGAGCGCGACGACTGAGAGCGTGCCCGTTGTCCCGACCCAGACGCCATCGAGCTCGCCCCCCGGGGGCGCCAGTTCGACCGCCCCCTCGACCGCGATACGGCCGACGCTCTCCACGAACTCGTCGATTCGGGAGAGGCTCGCTCCAATGGGCTCCTCTTCGGCATCGCCCTCGCAGACGAGAGGAAACGGGTGATCGCATGAGAGCCTCCTACGACCCTGGATTCTATCGGAGGGGTGCCGCCGTACAAGGGAATGTATCGACGGAGGATCCGACCTTTCCGCGCCGGCAGAACCCTTTGGTTGGTGGCCGTGGGCCCCGGCGCCGAGCACCAGTGCGGTCCAACGAGTGCCCGGGTCATGGTGTTTGCCGGAAGAGAGAAAGGGCGCACGGACGAGGTTCCCGACGGTCGGTAGCTGACAACCGAGACCGAGAAGCGCTAAACTGCCGTGCCGGGCTGCGGCAAATTACTCCCCGAGGATGAGACATGACTGACTCGAAGATCATCTGGACTAAGACCGACGAGGCGCCGCTGTTGGCCACCTACTCGCTGCTCCCCATTCTTCGCGCCTACACCAGAGGATCCGGCATCGACATCGAAACGCGAGACATTTCACTTGCCGGCCGGGTTATCGCCAACTTTCCGGACAAACTGACCGAAGAGCGAAAGATCCCCGATCACCTCGAGGAACTCGGTCGGCTCGTCAAGTCGCCCGAGGCCAACATCATCAAGCTGCCCAATATCAGCGCGTCCATTCCCCAGCTGCAGGACGCCATCGCGGAGCTTCAGGAAAAGGGATACGAGATCCCCGATTTCCCGGAAGAGCCTGAGAATGCCGACGAAGTGGCACTTCGCGAGAGGTTTGCCGTGTGCCTCGGATCCGCGGTCAATCCGGTGCTGCGTGAAGGCAATGCCGACCGCAGACCCGCGGCTTCAGTCAAGGCTTTTGCGCAGAAACACCCTCACAAAATGATGAAGCCTTGGCCGGAGTCCGGGTCCGAGGCCCGGGTCGCCCACATGGAAGGGAAGGATTTCTTCGAGAGCGAGAGATCGACCACCATGGACGCGGCGACCGAGGTCAGGATCGAGTTCGTCGACGGTGATGGAGAGATCACCGTGCTGAAGGAGAATATGGCACTCCAGGCCGGCGAGGTCGTCGACACAGCGGTGATGAACGTCGCGGCCCTGCGCGAGTTCTACGCCGAGCAGATCGAGGCCGCAAAGAAGGACGGTGTCCTACTGTCCCTGCACCTCAAGGCAACCATGATGAAGATCTCCGATCCCATCATGTTCGGTCATTGTGTTTCGGTGTACTACCAGGAAGCGCTCGACAAGCATGCCGACACGCTGGAGAAGATCGGGGCCGACGTCAACAATGGTCTTGCCGATGTGCTTGAAAAACTCGACCGACTTCCTGCCGCGAAGAAGGCGGAGATCGAAGCGGACATCGCCGCCGTCTATCAAACTCAGCCCGACCTCGCGATGGTCGACTCGAGAAAGGGCATCACCAACCTGCACGTCCCCAATAACGTCATCGTCGATGCCTCGATGCCGAACGTCGTTCGCGACGGCGGCAAGATGTGGAACAAGGATGATCAGCTTCAGGACTGCATCGCCATGGTCCCGGATCGGTCGTACGCGACCATGTATGCGGAGATCTTGGAAGACGCCAAACGCAACGGCCAGTTCGACCCGGCGACGATGGGCAACGTCGCCAACGTGGGTTTGATGGCCCAGAAGGCGGAGGAGTACGGTTCTCATGACAAGACCTTCGTGGCCCCTGCGACCGGCGTGATTCGAGTCGTCGACACCTCTGGTGCGACCGTCCTCGAACAGACGGTTGAGACCGGCGACATCTTCAGGATGTGTCAGACCAAAGACGCACCGATCCGGAACTGGGTCAAGCTGGCGGTCACAAGGGCGCGGGCCACCGGATCACCCGCCGTGTTCTGGCTCGACGAGCGACGGGGACATGACGCCGAGATCATCGAAAAGGTCAACGCGTATCTTCCGGGTCACGACACACACGGTCTCGACATCCGGATCATGAAACCGGTCGATGCAATGGCCCTTTCTCTCGAGAGAATTCGCCGCGGCGAGGACACCATCGCGGTCACCGGTAACGTCCTCCGTGACTACCTCACGGATCTCTTCCCGATTCTCGAGCTCGGCACCAGCGCGAAGATGCTGTCGATCGTACCACTGATGAATGGCGGCGGGCTCTTTGAAACCGGTGCTGGTGGTTCGGCCCCCAAGCACGTCCAGCAGTTCCTCAAGGAGGGCCATCTGAGGTGGGATTCTCTCGGTGAGTACTGCGCGCTGGTGCCGTCCTTCGAGCTGGCCGCTGAAAGCACCGGGAACGAAAAGGCGAAGATCCTCGCCGAAACGCTCGATGAAGCGATCGCCGAGTATCTCGAGAATGGCCGCCTGCCTTCTCGCAAGGTCAACGAGATCGACAACAGGGGGAGCACCTTCTACCTCGCCCTCTACTGGGCGCAGGCGCTGGCTTCGCAGACCAAGGATGCGGCGATGCACGCCCGTTTCGCGACTGTCGCGAATGAGCTCGTAGCCAACCAAGCCACGATCGTCGAGGAGCTGCTGTCTGCCCAGGGAATGCCGGTCGACATTGGCGGCTACTACGTGCCCGATGATGCGATGGCAGAAAAGGAAATGCGTCCCAGCCCGACCTTCAACGCCATCGTCGACGGGATGATGTAGCGGTATCCAGGCACCCTGAATCGAAACCGTGTCCGTGCACGAAGGCCTGCCACTGTCCCGGCCGCTGACTGCTGCCCCGCCGGCTGTCGCTGATGGTGCTGTTCTGTGCTCCTGGTTACAGATATTCAGGCGGCAGGATACCCTCCGTCCGCAGGCAGCAGGGTTCCCCTGACCTCGCCAAAGCCGACCCGGATGTCCTCGGTTTTGCAGCAGCCGGTCATGATCACGGTGTCGCCGTCGGCGAGAAAATTGCGAGTTTCGCCGTTCGACAGCTCGACCGGTTCGCTGCCGCGCCAGCTCAGCTCGAGCATCGAGCCGCGTTGGTGCTTTTCTGGTCCCGAGATGGTCCCCGACGCCAGCAGATCTCCCGGCCGCACGTTGCACCCGCCCGAGGTGTGGTGGGCGAGCTGCTGACAGGCGCTCCAATAGAGATAGCGAAAGTTGGACGTGGCGATCGACTCGGGCCGATTCATACTCGCTGACTGCAAGAGCACATCGAGCTCGATGTCGAAGGCACAGTCGCCGGTTTGCCTCAGGTACGGCAACGGCTCGGGATCGACCTGCAGTGGACCGGCGACTCGGAAGGGATCGAGTGCATCCATGGTCACGACCCATGGCGAGATCGAGGTCGCGAAGTTCTTGCCAAGGAACGGCCCCAGCGGCACGTACTCCCACTTCTGGATGTCGCGCGCCGACCAATCGTTGACCAACACCATGCCGAAGATGTGCTTTCCTGCCTCGTCGATCGGTATCGGCTCGCCGAGGCGGTTGCCCGGACCAACGAAGAAACCCATCTCGAGCTCGAAGTCCATCAAACAGCTCGCACCGTAGGCCGGTTGGTCGGCGGTGTCGGCCTTCGTTTGGCCCATCGGGCGCCGTACGTTCGTGCCGCTGACGACAAGCGAGCTCGACCGACCGTGGTAGCCGACCGGAAGATGGAGCCAGTTCTCCTGCAGTGCGTTGTCGGGTCCGCGGAACATGGTCCCCACGTTGGTGGCGTGCTCGCGGGAGGAGTAGAAGTCGGTGTAGTCACCGATCGTCGCCGGCAGCAGCATCTCGACCGCCGACATCGGGTGGAGTGCCGTCTTGCGAAGGATCGGGTTGTCGCGAATGGTGGGTTCGTCGCTTCGGAGCAGCTCGGTAACGCGCCGTCGGGCCTCCTGCCAGCCCTGGTGGCCGAGGGCCATCAAGGCGTTGAGGGTCGATTCAAGGAACACCGCGCCGTTGCCCAGATGTCGACCGCTGAGCAGGCCATGATCGGCGAGCACCTTCAGATCCAACACGGCCTCGCCAATCGCCACTCCGATCCGCGGCGAAGCCTCGGCCGAGGTCTTGAATACTCCATATGGAAGGTTGTGGATCGGGAAGTGGGATCCATCCGGAACATCGACAAACGAGCGGAGATTCGCGTCAATTGGGCTCATGAATCGGACACTCCTTCTTTCTCAGATGAGATTGATCGCGCGGAGATCCTCACGCGGTTCGCGAAAGCTGCAGCTGCCAAAGGTGGTCAGGAGGTTGTTGCGAGACATCGCGACCTGTGCGGTGGAGGCTTCGAAGCCTCGCCACCAAAGCGTGTCTCCATCGATGACAAAGGATGCCGGGTCCTCCTCGGCCACAATCTCGGTGAGACGGGTGACCGGAAGATCGTGCACCACGGCGAGAGCCGAAGCGGCGAAGAGGTTGATGAAGCCGTGCGCCATGGTGCCCAGCTTCGGGTCGTGATGGCGGAACGGGTGATGCAGACCCTGGGTCGCTTTGAGGGGCACATCGGTTGCGCGACAGGTTGCGATGGCGGCAGCGACAGCTTCGGGTTCAGGGACGTCGGAGGCTTCGAGACCGCCGCAACGGATCTTGAGACCGACCCGGTCTGTCGCACCTGCGATGCGGCCGGTATCCCGCACGGCCGCCACCGACGCGGGCAGACGCGGGCGCCACTCACCGAGCAGCGAGACCTCGAAGTAGGGCGTGATTGATCTTGACCCGTCGTCGCTCAGCAGACGCCACGCGCTTTCCACCGCCACCGCGACGCCCCCGCCGGCCGGCAAGAGGACCTCGAAGACATCGGCGACCACCCGCTCACCGTTTCGAGATGAGAGGCCTCGCGTCGCAGCCGCATCCTGGGTCATGCCGTCGAGGAACTCCTCGACGGTGGCGCCGCCGCGTCCGAGAATCGCGAGCTGGATCGGCAGGTGCGCGGCGTCGATCCCGGCGAGGAAAGGCTCGAGTTCGGACAAACGTGCCGCTGGACAGACAAAGCGACCCAGCATCCAGCCGTCGTTTCCGGAACGATGTTCGAGGAATCTGTCCAACGCAACATCCATTGGCAGCCGCGCTGGAGGAAAGAGCCCGGCAAAGTCGATGATGCCTTTGAACAGAGCGCGAGCGCAGGGAACCACCGTTTCTCCAGTCGTGTTGTGTCTGGTCGGATGACCTCGACCCGTATGGTAACACCTGCAATTCTGCTGTGCAGAAATGCGGACGGAGTAGAATGTCGCCTCGGAGGGTGCTCAGAATGTCTCAAAAATCGGCAGTCGGTGTGGCAGTGACAGTGATGATGGGTGTCCTCGTAATCGGCGGTGCGGAGGCCACTGGGGTAGCGATTGACAACCCGGGTTTCGAACGGCTCGAACCCAGCGGTGCGGTGGCCGGTTGGCGTCTCGTCACCAATCTGTCCAGCGAGAGTGCTTTCTTCGGTGGGGAAGAACAGGGCGTGCACGAGGGCGTCGGTGGAGCCAAGCTGACCGTGAAGGGCCACGGGACAGTGACAGCCGAGTCGAATCCGGTAGCGTTGAAGGTCGGACATCTCTATCGGTTGAGCGGTTGGGTCCGCACCGAGGGTGCCGTCTCCGACCCGATGGCGAAGTACCCCACGTCGGTTCCGGCATGCCTCAGCATGAAGGGCCTCCCCTTCACCAACCACTCACCGGCTGTTGGTGGTGACTCCGACTGGACGAGGGTGGAGATGCTCTTTGTCGCCACCTCGGCGTCCGACCGGGTGCGGCTCCACCTCGGTTACAACGGAACTGCCCGCGGCACCGCCTGGTTTGACGATCTGCGGCTCGAGTCGGTGGATGACATCTCCGAGTACATTCCTTTGGAAACCGTACGCTGGTCGGGAGATGGCTTTCGCTATGACGACCAGGGTTGGATCTATATCCACATCGAGGGTGAGCCGTACGAACGCGGCTACCAGTATGGATCGCTGTTGCCCGACGAAATTGTCGAGTACGTTCGAAAGCTCGGTGTGCTGCAGAATGGCGATGACCCGGAGTCGGGTTGGGACACCCTGCGATTCGAGGCAGACTCCCTCTTTCTGCGCAAGTACGACGACGAATATCTGACCGAGATGAAGGGTATCGCCGATGGCGCCGCTGCCGCGGGCGGCAAGGCGTGGGAACGCCCGATCGATCTTCGTGACATCGTTGCCATCAACTCGGTGGTGGATATCGGTCAGCTCCACCGCGCTCTCCAGGTGACGCCCAACTCGCTCACCGGCCAGGCCTTCGTGGCGCCCTCCGACGAGGTGGGTATCGATGCCAAGGACCACAAGTGCTCGGCCTTTGTAGCCACCGGCCCGGCGACCAGGGACGGCGATGTGGTCTTTGGACAGATCTTCATGTGGGGAGGGTTCACCGGGGTGCACTGGAACGTGATCACCGACGTCGTGCCGACCGACGGTCATCGCCTCGTCTACCACACCTTTCCGGGGGGAATTCACTCGGGCGCTGATTTCTATCTCAATTCGGCCGGCATCGCCTTTGGCGAGACCACGGTCGCCCAGACACCCTACGAGGCCGACTCCACCCCGCAGTCCAACCGCGCTCGCAAGGCCGCCCAGTACGCGTCGTCGATCGACGATGTGGAGCGGATTTTGTGGGAGAAGAACAACGGCATGTACACCAATGATTGGCCGATCGCCGATTTCAACACCGGCGAGGTAGCCATTCTTCTCCTCGGGACCCACAAGAAGAAGCTCTGGCGCACCTCGGAGGACATGAACCCCTTCGGCACGCCCGGTTTTCTGTGGGCCAACAACAACAACCGCGATCCGGAGGTCCGCAAGGAGTATGTCGCCCAGCCCGACGATCGGCCCTTCGATCTCATGTTCTCGCCCTGGAACAGGGACGTTGCCTTCAACGAGTTTTATCGCAAACACAAGGGAGAGATCGATGCCAACGCCGGTGTCCGGTTGTGGGCCTCGTCGCCGATCAATCGCGCCCACGCGTGCGACGGCAAGATCACCAACACCGAGATGGCCAACGAGATGGTCTTCCTCGCCCACCACGGCAAGGTGACGCTGCGCGAGAAGTTCCCGACCAAGGGATGGCGTTACCTGCCCGATCTGCCGGGCGCCGACCCGCACCTCAGCCTCGGCTACTCGGTGGTGAGCCCGGTCTATGTCGCCGAGCAGCTCAAGGCGGCGCGGGGTTCCTTTTCGGGATCGGACGGGACCGCCGACGAGGTTTCGCTGGAGCTGGGTGCTCTCGCGAATCAGTTCGAGATCGACACGAAGGACCTGTGGCGGGGCACCGTCGAACCTGCGTCACCGGCCGAGAGCTGGTTTGTCAGCGCCAGCGCCGCCTACTGGCGGATGCTCGAAGGTCTCGACGACAGGGACCCCGCAGTTGCGGCCGAAGAGCTGGCGAACGAGCTCGCCGCTCTTGAAGCGCGGTTCCTCTACACGGTGTCGCGCGAGGACGATCTTCCCGCGGTCGACGCCCACCGCGCCTACGATCGATACGGTCCCTACTTGCTGCCTCGGATCAAGGGCACCTTTGCCCTGCACCAACTGAGGTTGCTGCTGGGCAACGAGGTCTTTTTCGACGTGATGGCGACGCTCCACGATCGCTTCCGTGGTCGGGAGATGTCAACCAGACAGTTCCTGGCGGTGGCTGAGGAGATCGCCGGACGTCCCGTGGCTGCGTTCATCGGGCAGTGGCTCAACCGAACCGGTCTGCCGCAACTCCGGCCGCAGATCGAGATGAGGAAGGTCCGCGGTGGAGGGTGGGATCTCAATGTCGGCGTGCGGCAGAGTGGTCAGCTCTACCAGTTCGTGACTCACATCGGTGTGGAGATAGGCGGTGAAACGCATGTACGGCGGGTCGAGGTTGTCGGAAAACGCGGGATTTCGCTGCACTTCGACGAGCAACCGACGCGGGTGATCTTCGACCTCCTGCACGACATTCCGGTTCAGCATGGAAATTTCTACGAGTGGCGGAACTTCATCGATGAGTTCCACGACACCCTGATCGTCTACGGCACCGCCCGCCAAATCGAGGCCAACCACACCATGGCGCGGCGTTGGCAGGAGAGGACTGCCGACGCCTATATCGAGATACTGCCGCCCCTGGTCAAGGATGCCGAGATCAACCACGATCAGGCCGCCAGCCACGATCTGATGGTGATGGGGACCCTCGCCGACAACTACTTCTTCGGATCCATGCCTGAAGATTTCCCGGTTCGGTTCGGCCGTAATTTCTTCGAGTGGCGTGGGAGGATCTTTGCCGAGCCCGACGACGGCTTGTTCCTGGTTCTCCCCAACCCGTACAACCCGGCAAAAGCGATGTATGTGATCGCCGCCAACTCAGGGATGGAGCTCTACCACATGACCGAGACCTATCACCGAGGGATCCCACAGTGGGCCCGTTTCAAGGACGCCGAGATTGTCGACAGCGGGTACTACGACCGTCCCGGGTTTGTGGTTGATCTCACGGAGTAGAACCCGTCTCCGTCTCCGTG
This sequence comes from uncultured Thermoanaerobaculia bacterium, assembly GCA_965364305.1. Classification (GTDB taxonomy): domain Bacteria; phylum Acidobacteriota; class Thermoanaerobaculia; order Thermoanaerobaculales; family Sulfomarinibacteraceae; genus Sulfomarinibacter. The sequence goes on along the minus strand of CBDTWX010000005.1, from coordinate 2,282 downwards.
CCCGTGCCCGTGCTCACGTCAGATTTGGCGGCAGGATCAGATGCAGCGACAGTTGACCGCGGCAGCGACAGCATCCAGGGGCAGTTGACAGCGGCAGCTTCAGACGGCAGATTCTGTTCCCGTCGCTGCCGACTGGCGCTGTCACCTGTTGCTGAGCCCTGGCGCTGGCATCTGCCGCTGTTTACTGTCGCTGTTTCCCGTCGTTGCTCTTGGTTGCTGTCTCTCAGAAACAGCTGCGCAGTGACTCCCGAGGTTTCTTCCGTGGACCGAAAACGAACGAGAATACGAGCACGAGTAAGAGCACGAGCGCGAGCACGGTGAGGGAGACGGAAACGGGGCTAGGCCGGTCCGCTGATCTCCGCGACGACCTCGGCGAGCCGGGCGTTGAACTCCTCCGGCGCTTCCAGCATCAGGAAATGGCTCGGACCCTCGATGATGATCGCGTCGAAGTCGGGGTGGTAGGTGCGGTTGGCTTCGATGTTGGTCGGCCATTTGGCGCAGTTGATGCAGCGCACCGGAACATCGATCGCAGCGAGGGCGGCCCCCAGGTCATAGTCGACATACTGGCGCATGATGGCGGCACCGACGTCGGGGGAGCCGGCGCACATGCCGGCCCTGATGCGTTCCACCAGATCCGGATCGGCCTTTTCCGTGAACATCTGGGCAACGAAATGGGAGCAGGCGCCCTCGAAATCGATTTCGAAGGCGGCCACGAAACCGGCAATCTGCTCGGGGTCGTACTCGTAGTCGGCGTCTTGGAGCGTGTCGACACCCACCACGCCGATCACCCGGTTGGGCATCAGCCGTGACGCCTCGAGTGCGACGGGACCACCCATCGAGTGGCCGACGAGAATGACCCGATCGAGCTCGAGATGGTCAACCACCGCCGCCACGTCTGCGCCGAAGGCCATCAGCGGCCAGCCCTCGCGCCCGAGCCCCGATTTTCCGTGCCCGGGAAGATCGACGGTCACCACCGTGCTGCTGGCGGAAAACGGGTCGATCTGTTGTGCCCAGTGAGTCTGGTCGCACATCCATCCATGGATGAACACCAGCGCCGGCGATCCGCTGCCAGTCACGGTGTAGGCGATCGGCACACCGTCGGGCGCGTTGACGGTCCCTGGACCGATCGGAGGCCCCTTCACCTCGGGCGAACTGGGTGTCCCGCCACTGCAGGCCAATGAAAAAAGGAACAAGCTCAACAACACGGTGAATCTCATGGCGCCTCCGAATAGGGATACAGTTTAGACGAACTCGGAATTCGGAATTCGGAATTCGGGGTTCGGAATTCGGAACGCCGCCCACCCGCCCGGGTGCAGGATGCAGGATTCAGTTTCACCCACCCGCCCGCGCAGCCGAGACGGCTGCACCACTACCAAAAGGATCGAGATCATCGTGCGGTGCATGCGTCTCGCATGCACCCGGCGCAGTCCCATCAGAAGCAGCAGCGGGGACGGACGCAGTGGACAGCAGCCGGAGCAAGTGCTGCGTCAGGTTCAGCGCCAGCGGCAGTAGGCAGCGTCTGCGGCTGATTTCTGTCCTTTTTGGCTGGCGCTGTCATCTACCGCTGTTTCCCGTCGCTGAACGCTGTCGTTGGACGCTGCCCCTGTCCCAGCCGCTGTCACCTGGCATCTGGGCGGGTGGGCGGATCGAGCATCGAGTATGAAGCATCGAGAATCGGGGTGGGACGGTGGGAACCAAAAACTAAAAACTAAAAACTCTTAGCCTTAGACCTTTCACTCTTCACTTTTCACTCTTCACTCTTCACGTTTCCCCGACGGTCGGGGCTGTGCGAGGACCCTCGCGATGGGCCGGAGGTCCATCCACCACTGCTTGGTCGGACGCTGATGCTCGCGGTCCACTTGGTTCCGCAAGGTCTCGAGCTCGGAGAAACCGATCGTGCCGTCGTTGAGACCGATGGCGAGTGCGGCGTCGGAGCCCGCCTCAGCCTCGTCGATCAGTCGCTCGACGCACCGTTTGGCGAGGCGGGTCGCGAGGTTCCGGTCGAACGGCGTCGGATCGCCCCCCTGTTGCAGATGACCGAGGATCGCCTGTCGAACGTCGAAGAGCTCGCCGCCCTCCTCCTCGAAGAGCGACACCATGAACTGCGTGTCGTAGCAGGGATTGGCTCGTTCGTTGCGAATCATCAGACCGAGGCGCTTGCCGGAGCGAAATCCCTCGATGAGCTTCTCGACATCGGTCTGCAGATCAGCGATGGCGACGCCTTCCTCGTTGAGGTAGACCCGTTCGGCTCCGCTCGCCAGACCCGCCATCAGCGCCAGATA